>CAYSMV010000148.1:0-8534 GCA_964432245.1 uncultured Desulfobacterales bacterium | reverse complement strand
ACCAAAATTCTAATTTTTAGGGATACCCTTAATCCCGGAATTTTACGGTATACTGATCAATATAAAGAAACCATTTCCCCGGGTATTTTGGACAATAATGAACTGTATTGCCGATTCATGATTTTACAGATCTACGGAAAAGAGGTATAAAGAGATACATTCAAATGGCTGCCGGCGGGCTGATAAGGGGAAAAACAGGAAAGAAAGAGAAAGCTTATGGGGAATTTGGACGATAAACGGGTGCTGGTGACCGGTTGTTGCGGCACGGTGGGCAGCGAACTGGTGCGTCAGCTCCTGGAAGATTACGGGGTTCAGGAGCTGGTGGGACTGGATAATAATGAAAGCGAGCTGTTTTTCGCCCAGCAGCGTTACAGCGATTATTCCGCTCATTTTTTCCTGGCCGATGTCCGCGACCAGCAGCGTCTCATGCGTCTGTTTTCCGGCGTTGACATCGTGTTTCACGCCGCGGCCTTCAAGCACGTGGTGTTGTGCGAGGTGTCGCCGTTTGAGGCGGTGCAGACCAACATCAACGGCGTGCAGAACGTTATTCTGGCCGCCACCGAGAACAGGGTCAAAACCGTGGTGTTCACCAGCTCGGACAAGGCGGTCAACCCGACCAATGTCATGGGCACCTCCAAGCTGATGGGCGAGCGGCTGATGACGGCCGCCAACAGCAATCTGCGCGGCGGTTTTTCGGCTTTTATTTCCACCCGTTTCGGAAACGTGCTGGGCTCGCGGGGATCGGTTATTCCGATTTTCAGTGAGCAGATCCGCAAGGGCGGCCCGGTCACCATCACCGACGAGAAGATGACCCGGTTCATCATGAGCATCCGTCAGGCCGTGCAGCTGGTCATTGATTCCGTGGCCCTGGCCAGGGGCGGGGAGGTCTTTGTCACCAAGATGCCGGTCATCCGTATTCTGGATCTGGCCGAGGTCATGATCGCCGAGCTGGCCGGCAAATACGGTCATTCCCCGGCGGATATCCGAATCGAGATTATCGGCAGCAAGCCCGGAGAAAAACAATACGAGGAGTTGATGACCGCCGAAGAGATCCGCCGCTGCGTTGAGCTGGAGCGGTATTTCGTGGTCAAGCCGGCTTTTACCTCGCTTTATCGGGATGTCGTCTATTCCTATCCGGGCGTGGTCAACGGCGTGGTCGACCGGCCTTATCATTCGGCCAATGAGCCGGCGCTGGACAAGGACCAACTGCGCCGGTTCCTGATCGATAACGAATTGCTGGAAGGCGAGGAGGAAGAGGCGTTCCGGCCGGATAAACGCTATTAGGAGCAGCTCATGTCTAACATATTGATTCTCGGCGGTGACGGGTATCTGGGATGGCCGACGGCCATGTATTTTTCAGCGCGCGGTCATGACGTCACGGTGGTGGACAACTATTTCCGCAGAAACGCCTGCACCGAACTGGACGTGGGCATGCTTTATCCCGTCCCTACCCTGGTGGAGCGGGCCAAGATCTGGCATGAAAAGACCGGTAAAGAGATAAAAGTCGTTATCGGCGACCTGGTCGATCCGGAGATCATGCGGGGCCTGTTTGACGGGCGGGTGGAATACGCCTGGCCGCCGGGAGGAAAATTCGCGGGCATCCCGGAGACCGTTGTTCATTATGCCGAGCAGCCTTCGGCGCCGTATTCGCTGATCAACTACAAGTACGCCAACATCACGATCTATAATAATCTTCTGGTGACCAACAACCTGATGTTCGCGTTAAGGGATTTTTCGCCGTCAACCCACGTGATCCACGTCGGCACCATGGGGGAGTATGGCACGCCCAATATCGATATTCCGGAAGGGTGGATCGATATTGCGCATAACGGCAAAACCGACCGCTTCCTGTTTCCCCGTCAGGCCAGTTCGCTTTATCATACCACCAAAATCATGGATACGGATCTGATGTGGTTCGGGGTGCGCATGTGGAAATTGAGAATAACGGATCTGATGCAGGGCCCGGTGTACGGATTTACAACCGAGGAAGCCGGCGAAGATGAACGGTTGAACACGATTTATAATTATGACGAAATTTTTGGAACCATCGTCAACCGGTTTGTCGTCCAGGCCGTTGTCGGCTATCCCCTGACGGTTTATGGCCGCGGCGGGCAGACCCGGGGGTACCTGAATATCAGGGACACGCTTCAGTGCGTTTACAAGTCCCAGGAAGTACCGGCCAGGACAGGAGAACTGCGTATTTTCAATCAGATCATGGAAACCTTTTCGGCCAATGAGCTGGCCGAAAAAGTGCGGGCGGTGGGCGCTCGCCGGGGGCATGCCGTTGCCATCGATCATCTTGAAAATCCCAGGAAAGAAGCCGAGGCGCATTATTACAACCCGGTTTACCAGGGGTTGATCGATATCGGGGTGATCCCGCATTACCTGACGGATGAGGTGCTGGAAGAATTTTTCGCGGCGGTGGAAAAGTATCAAAATAATGTCAGGCGCGACGTGATATTTAAAGGCATAAAATGGTAGCGGACATATTCCGTTGTTTTTTCTTGACAATTTAATGATATTCGGCACAGAATAAAAAATTCTGAAAAGGGGAAAGAGCCTGATTCTTACGGATAAAAAATCATGTTGGCAGTGTTCATAAGGAGGGCGAAAAAAAAGACATAATCAGGTCGGAACTGTCAAACAGGGCCGATCACCTTAAAAGGCATGACGCCTTTTAAAGCCTAAAAACCACATTACATGGAGGTAAGCGATGAGTGCACAAAAGCTGGTACGGTTGTTCTTGGCGGTTGTTCTGGTTCTGATGGTAATGCCCGGTTTCGCGGTGGCGGATAATCAGGATGAAACGGCGGTTGAAAAAATCAATCTCAACACGGCTACCGTGGAGATGCTGACGCAGTTGAACGGTGTCGGAGAGACGTACGCCCGGCGGATTATCGAATACCGGGAAGCTAACGGGTTGTTTTCCCATATTGAGGAGATGAAAAACGTCAAAGGAATCGGTGACAAAATTTTTGAAAAGAATAAAAACCGAATTACCGTGGAAATGGAAACAACGGATAAAGACGGATCAATGAACTAGTTGTTTTTTTTCGCCCTGAGTATTGCGCGGCATGTTCCGGTAACCATATCGTCAGGGGCATGCCGCGCAATCAAATTTACCCCTTCAGTGAATATCAAGATTTCGGCCGTTTTGATACACCGGCAGGACAGCAAAAGCGGAAGAAAGAGACGATGAAAAGAGTGGCCTTCAGAAGAAACGGTTTCGTGGTTATTGCGACCGACCTGTTCCTGATCAGCCTTGCTTTTTATTTTTCCTACCTGTTGCGCTTTGATTTTCGTATTCCCGCCCACCATCTGGGTCCGATGCGACTGGTCTTTCCGCTGATTGTGCTGGTTAAGATCGTGGTTTTTTACCGTTTTGATTTTTACCGGGGAATGTGGCGTTACACCAGTATCGCGGATGTGTTTAACATAGCTAAGGCTACGATTTTGAGCAGCCTGATTATCGTGGTCGCCATATTGTTCGTGAACCGGTTTGAAGGCGTTCCCCGGTCAGCGTTGATTATTGACTGGTTTCTGACCTTCATGTTTGTCGCCGGTTTCCGGGGCCTTATCCGGTTATACTATGATTTTGAACTGTTTTCCGACGGTAAATTAAAGGAGCAGCTTCAAAAATCCTGTAAGCAGATTTTTGGCGGTAAAAAAATATTATCCGCCGTCAACGGAAAACGGCTTTTGATCATTGGCGCCGGTAATGGCGGTGAGAAAATTTTAAAAGAAATTCAAGCCAATTCTTCGCTCGGGTATACCGTGCTGGGTTTTCTGGATGACGATCCCAACAAAATAGGGATGAAAATTCATGGCGTTCCGGTACTGCAGAAAATAGAGATGGCAAGCGAGCGCGTTAAAAAACTGAACGTCGATGAGATTATTATCGCGATCTCGTCGGCCACGGCCGGGCAGATGCGGACAATTGTTTCTCTTTGCGGACAAAGCGGCGTCAGGTTCAAGACCATTCCGGGCTATGGAGAATTGTTGAATGGGAAAATATCCGTTTCTTCGCTGCGTGATGTTGCCTATCAGGATCTGCTGGGCCGTGAGGCGGTTATCCTTGATAAAGAGCAAATCGGTTCCTATCTGCAGAAAAAGACCGTAATTATCACCGGTGCGGGAGGATCAATCGGTTCCGAGTTGAGCCGGCAGGCCTGCAAATTCAATCCTTCCCGTATCATTCTTTTTGAACGGGCTGAGAGCGCTCTGTATGAAATAGATCTTGAGCTGCGTGATATTTTCGGGAATGCCGTCGAATTCGTGCCGATATTAGGCGATATCCAGGATAAAAAGCAGCTTGACGCGGTTTTTGATGCCTACAGACCGCAGGTTGTTTTTCACGCCGCCGCTTATAAGCACGTACCGATTCTTGAGGCGCATCCCTGGAAGGCGGTTGCGAATAATGTCTGCGGCACTCAAAATCTGGTGGAAATATCAAAAAAATATTATGTGGAACGCTTTGTTTTTGTTTCAACCGATAAAGCGGTCCGCCCCACCAATGTAATGGGCGCATCCAAAAGGATCGCGGAGATTCTGCTGCAAAGCCAGAACGGCAATAACCATTCGAACACGCAATTTAAAATTGTCCGTTTCGGCAATGTCATCGGCAGCGCCGGCAGCGTTATCCCTTTGTTCAAGAAACAGATCGCCAAAGGCGGCCCGGTGACGGTGACGCACCCGGATGTAACCCGTTATTTCATGACCATTCCCGAAGCCTGCCAGTTGATTCTGCAGGCGGGAGCCATTATAAGCGGTCAATCTCACGGCACGGAAGTCTATATTTTAGACATGGGCAGGCCGATAAGGATTGTTGATATCGCCCGCGATCTGATCCGGCTTTCCGGATTCCGACCGGATATAGATATCAAGATCGAGTTTACCGGGCTCCGGCCGGGCGAAAAACTGTATGAAGAACTGATTACCGAGGGGGAAGGGGTTATCCCCACGGTACATAAAAAGATCATGGTTTTAAACGGAAGCGAATCGAATCTGGTTGTTGTAAACGGTAATATCGAAAAACTGGCGGCGCTTGCCGGACAGCAGGAGGCCGAAAAAATAAAGATGCTGTTACAGGAAATCGTTCCTGAATACAGGCCCGCGAAAAACTGATGGGTCTTTTTTTACGGGCAGAAACAATCTACCAGAAAATTCGTTATCCAAGAGCGGGTTTTTCTGGTTTTTTTTGACATTACTAACTCTCAGGTAGATCCTTTTACCCGCTGAATCGGAGAGGAACTGAAAATAATAACCCGGGGGAGCCGGAAAGCAGGGCAGCGATTCCGGTTAAGAGGTACCAATATACATGGGAGAAACCGTAGAAAACAGGGGAGGGGGCTTTCCCGAAAACCGGCTGGTCAACCTGTTGGTGGATGAGCAGAGAGCCGCGGATCTCAAAGAGCAGGCCCTGGGCTTCCGGGAAATCATCGTTAATAATCGGCAGCTGTGTGACCTCGACCTGCTGGCTACCGGCGTGTTTTCTCCATTACGGGGCTTTATGACCCGGCCGGATTATGAAAGTGTTCTGGACCGGATGCGGCTTGCCGACGGCGAACTTTTTCCCGTGCCCATATGCCTTGACACGAAAAGGGAACAGGCGGTTTCTTTTGAAATCGGCCAGTCCGTGGCCTTGCGGGACCAGGAAGGGTTGCTGCTGGCGGTCTTGCGCATCGATGATGTCTGGCCCGTGGATCGCGAACTGGAGGCACGGGCCGTTTACGGCACGACGGACCCGTCTCACCCCGGTGTTCATTACCTCTTTAATGCCTGCGATGATTATTATATCGGCGGCACTCTGGAAGTGGTCCAATTGCCGATCCATTTCGACTCCCGGCAGCTGAGAAGGACTCCGCTGGAAATCAGGCAGCTGTACGGGAAGCTGGGCTGGCAGCGGGTAGTCGGGTTTCATACCCGGCAGCCCATTCATCGCCCGCAGTTTGAAATGACTATGCGGGCCATGCGAAGCGCCAGAGCGAACCTGCTCTGTCTGCCCAGCGTGGGCATGACCGACCCCGGCGATTTTGACCATTATATCCGGGTGCGGTGCTATAAACGTATAGCTGATTATTACCCTCCGGATTCCTTTGTGCTGAATCTTCTTCCCATGGCCATGAGAATGGCGGGGCCGCGGGAAGCCCTGCTGCATTTGATTATTGCCCGCAATTTCGGATGCACGGATTTTATCATTGGTCCGGATCATGCCAGCCCCGTAAAAAAAGACAATGGCGGGCGGCAATTTTATCCCGGCGACCGGGCCGCGGAAATGGCGCGGTCATTTTCGGAAGAGGTGGGCGTCAACGTGGTTGCTTTCAGGGAAATTGTTTACCTGCCGTTTGAAGATGATTATCTGCCGATTGACGAGGTGCCGGAAGGTAGTCAGTGCATTGCTCTTTCCAGCGCCATGATCAGGAAACGCCTTGGTACAGGCAAGAAAATTCCTGAATGGGCGACGTTTCCGGAAGTTCTGGAAGAGCTGGAACGGGCCTATCCGCCGCCCGCCAAGCAGGGTTTCACCGTTTTTTTGACCGGTCTGTCCGGCGCCGGGAAGTCAACCGTGGCCAAGATTTTGTACGCCCGGTTCCTGGAGATCGGCACCCGTCCCGTAACCCTTCTGGATGGCGACATCGTGCGGCACAACCTTTCCAGCGAACTGAATTTTTCAAGAGGGCATCGGGATATCAACGTCAAGCGCATCGGTTTTGTGGCCGGAGAAATAACCAAGAATCGTGGTATTGCCATCTGCGCGCCGATAGCGCCATACGCCGCCACGAGAAACGAGGTCAGGCAGGTTATCGAGGCTTACGGCGGCTTTATCGAAGTTCACATTTCCACGCCGCTGGAGGAGTGTGAAAAGAGGGACCGGAAAGGCATGTACGCCAAAGCCCGGGCGGGTCTCATCTCCGGGTTTACCGGTATCGACGATCCTTATCAGGTACCGGAATCACCGGATATCGCCATTGACACGACTCACCTGACGCCGGATGAGGCGGCCCAGGAGATACTGGTGCTGCTGGGGGAAAGAGGGTTTATATGAGTTTCGGAGCCTGGCTGTAATTTTTCCGCCGCCGGCTTATTTGTCTTTCAGTTGATCATAAACATCCTTAATGATTTTTTCCGACACTCTTCGCAGAGCGCGGCTCATGGCCTCGGCCGTGGCGCGCGGATTTTCCCTGGCGCAGGGCTCGGTATCCGCGTACAGCTTCTGCAGCAGGACGCTTTTGCCTATGTCCGGTTCGGTTTCATCAATCAGTCTGATTTCGATGGCTATTCTGGCTTTCCAGGGTGCTTCGGTATTATCTTCAAGAAACATTTCCAGGTTTCCGTCAAGGGAAAAAGGCGCCGGGACCGCGCTGGCCGGATCAAATACGGCCTTGAAAATACCGGATTGCCTCATGTCCCGGGCCAGCAGGTAGGAGACACCTTCGGCTGGCATGACATGCCACTGGTGATAGAGATATTCGCTGGTCTGAAAATCTTTTTCTTTATAAATTATTTTTTTTGAGGAAAAGAGCGGCGCCGCCGTAAAATGATTTATTTTCAGGGTATGCGGAATTTTTTCGGCCGCCGTTATCGCCGGTTCATATTCCAGCGTGTAGTAAGTCGTTTGCACGCCGGTCTGTGTTAACTCCGATAAATTGAAGCAACCGGAGGAGAGGCCGGTCATAAGCAGCGACAGCAGAAGAAGAAACGGTTTGCATGATTTCATGTGATTATTCCCTGCTAATCATAGGGTTCAATTGTTTTATCCGGCGGGGGCGCCGCAAAGAAAAGCAGCGATGGCTGGGTGGCGCTTCTATCGGTCAAGGTTTTCAGGCCTTCGCTGACGCACTCCAGATGGTTTATCGTGCGAATCAGATTTTCCTCAATTCGGGAGATGCTTTCTTCCGCCTTGTTCATGGCCCCGGTTCCGTTTTTGATCAGGATATTGGCCTGCTTCAGGGTGTCCCGAAGCTGACCAATCGCTTCATCGATGTCGTTTTCATTATCCGTAATCAATTTTTCAATGCTGGTTGTGACGGAATCAGCTTTCCGGGAGAAGATGTCCAGATGAGCGCTGGCGCTCTCGGTCGAGACGATAATATTGCGCAGCTTCTGGTCGGCCAATAACAGGTTGGCCTGAGTGATAGCTCTGTCCAGCCCGGCGGATAATTTTTTGATCTGTGCGTCTTCGATGGTCTGGTTGATGGCGCCGATGGTTTTCTGCAGGTCGCCGGCGACGCTATGAAAATCGGTTGTTTTTATCTGCTGCACCAGCCTTTCAATGCCGGATAAGAGCTGATTGATATCCGAAGACCTGGTCGGGATGACGGGGTGTTCCGTTTTATAATCAGGTCCGGGGTAAAGGCCGGTCTCGTGGGTTTGCCTGACGTCCAGTTCCACATACATGATGCCGGTTATGCCGATGGACTTGAGCTGGGCGATGATGGTCTCGTCCGGCTCCCATTCGGACTCTACGCGCAGCAGCACCTCAACCAGCGGCGTGTCTTTGGCGATGCGGATGTCATGGACCTGACCGATGGATA
>CAYSMV010000147.1:0-4328 GCA_964432245.1 uncultured Desulfobacterales bacterium | reverse complement strand
TTTTAAAAAATAAAGAAGAAAAACAGGAGATTCAAATCAAACGTTCATCCATGCTCAAGACAGACAAGTGCCTGCATGAACTGCTGGCCGGCATCGCTCACCTTACCAAGATTTCCAGCGGCGTTAAAATCGAGCGGGCGGTCGTCAAGCTGGAGGGCTCAACGTCGCGCGCCAGCATCTGGAGCAAGTGGAGAATTCGCAAACTGGAGACGCCGAAGCTGACCATCACCCTGTATTATGATGACGTGACCGTCGCTCCTTCCGAGATTTCCTGCCAGGGGTATCAATATCATTAATTATGGAATCGTAAAAAGTCCAGGCTAAGCGCTGCGGGAGTCGCCGCTTTTTCGCGCCAGCAGGGCCGCGCCCAGGGCGCCGACGATCTGCGGGTCAACGGGCAGGGCTTTGATCTCCCCGGGCAGGATTTGTTCGAGAAAATGCATTACGCCGCTGTTTTTAGCCACGCCCCCCACAATCGCCGCCGGTGCTTGAAAGCTTGTTTTCCTGGCCAGGGAAAACACCCGTTCGGCGATGGATCGATGCAGACCGGCCAGGATATCGGCGGCGGCTTCGTCGGCGTTGACGTGAGAAATGACCTCGCTTTCGGCAAAGACCACGCACTGACTGGAGAGGCGCAGGGGGTGGCCGGCGGTCAGGGATTCCGGGCCGATCCGGTCTACCGGTAATTCCAGGGCGTCGGCGATCATTTCCAGAAACCGGCCGCTGCCCGAGGCGCATTTTTCGTTTTCAATATAGTCGGCCACGCCGCCGCCGTCGTTGACCTGGACCACGCGGGTAATCAGTCCGCCCACGTCGATAACCGTGCGTATTGTTTGATCCAGATGATGCGCGGCCTCGGCGAGACAGAGCGGCGAAGGGAACCAGGCATCGGCGAATCTGATCTGTTTATGCCCGTATCCGGTGACGCCGATGCCGAAGAGTTTGCCGCGGCGGATCCCGGTTTTTTTAAGAACGGATTTGAAAAGGTTGCGGCTTAACCGGGAAACCACATCGTCCACCGGCCGGACGGCGTATACCGGCTCTTCGCCGTCAGCGAGAATAACGGCCTTGGCTGTTCTGGCGCCGATATCGATTCCAGCGGTAATCATCAGCCGCGCGCCTTTCTGGCCAGCCAGGCCTCTTTCGCGAACAGGGCCGCTCCCAGGGCGCCGATCAACTGCGGATCCAGCGGCAGTTTCGCGAACAAGACCCCCAGTTCCCGCTCCAGGCGGCTGACCATGCCCTTGTTTTTGGATCCCCCGCCGGTCATGCAGACATCCCCGGACAGGCCCACCCGGCCGACCAGGGCCTTGATGCGGCGGGCCAGAGAAGCGTGGATGCCGGCCGCGATGTCTTTTTTCTTTTTTCCGGCGTAAAGCAGCTGCATGACCTCCGTTTCCGCGAAGATGGTGCAGATGGAGCTCAATGCCAGGGGCTTTCTGGATTTTAACGCCAGCGGACCCAGATCGGCCAGATCCACGTCCAGGGTCCGGGCCATCATCTCCAGGAACCGGCCCGTTCCGGCGGCGCATTTGTCGTTCATGATAAAATCCTCCAGCAGGCCGTCGCCGTCCACCCGGATCACCTTGCAGTCCTGGCCGCCGATATCGATGATCGTCCGCACGGTCGGCAGCAGAAATTGGGCGCCGCGGCCGTGACAGGAAATTTCGCTGATGTTTCTGGCGGCAAAGGAGATGGCGTTCCGGCCGTAACCCGTGGAAAAACAGAGATCGATCTGGTCGGCGGAGAGGTCCGACTGGACCAGCACCCGGTCAAAGACTTCGGCGGCCGACTGTTCCGGCTTCGGCCGGACCCGGATAATGTCCGCGGCCAGGGGAGTGCCGCTGTCGTCGATAATGATCGCCTCGGCCGTCAAAGAGCCCACGTCCACCCCGGCGAAGCGCGGCTGGTTATTTATCATATTGTCGTAAAAACTTAAAAATTTCCGATTCTTTCCAGGAACGCCTGGACCCGCGTTTTCAACTGGCCCTCGCCGCCGGCGTAAAGTTCCCGCTCCAGGTAGAGGGTCGGCAGATTCATGGTTTTGGCTTCGTTTCGCAGAATAAACGCTTCTCCTCCCCAGAGATCGCAGAACTTGAGTCGTTCGCAGATCAGGCCGTCCAGCCGAAAATCGTGGACGGCCCGCCGGGTATAAGCCAGCCGCGTCCGGAAATCATCGCTCATGCGGGGGCAGGACAAATGGTTCAGGTAGCGATCCGTCAACGCCTCCAGGGGGTCGGCCGCTGATTCGTCGATCAGGGTGTCAAAATAGCGCCGGCCGAAGCACAGGGAATCATCCACGATGGCGCCGCCCTGGTTTTCGATCAGCTGCAGATGGGTTGTTTCTTCCAGGCACCCGGACTGGATCATCAGTCGCGGCGCCTTATCGGCGTAAGCCTTGCGACCGTCGATCTCTTTTACCAGCTCTTCCAGCATGGACAGAAAAACCGGCCGCGGCAGGGCCGTTCCAGCCATGATAACGGACAAGGCCTCCGCGCCGGTAATCGGCGGATTTTCAGCCCGGCGGGAAGCATAAATATCGGCCAGCAGCTTCCGGACGCGATTGGTCACGCCGATGGCTTCCCGGACGGCCTCATCGGTGATGGTAACCTGGAAATGGTTTTCCAGGGTTGTTTTTAAAAGCCGCATCTCGTCGAGATACCAGGCCCTCGCGCCCTGGGCCTTTTTGCGCGGCACGGCCAGCAGATATACCAGCGAAGGATAGTCCAGGGCCGCTCTCCAGTTGTCATACATGCGCCGCAGATGGTCGCAGGCGTTGATCAGGATGACGCCGTCCAGAAACCGGAATTTTTCTTCCAGGGCCAGGTCGAAGACGTGGCGGGTGAAGGAACAGTTGAAGCTGGAAAACCAGGTGTCCCCCAGGGTGGTCTTGGTGGAGCCCACGGCCCGCATGCGAAACGGTATCATGCCGGCGGCGCTGATAATCTCTTCG
Organism: uncultured Desulfobacterales bacterium; assembly: GCA_964432245.1. Lineage (GTDB taxonomy): Bacteria > Desulfobacterota > Desulfobacteria > Desulfobacterales > Desulfosudaceae > JBFMDX01. Next base: position 1,375 of record CAYSMV010000147.1, on the reverse strand, counting down.
GGCACGTAGGAGCAGAAGATGCCGATCACGGGCTTTCCGGCCGCCTTCTGCGTTTTTAAATGGTCGTTGAAAGGCGTCGCGGCGATTTTCTGAAACTCTTCCAGAACGCTCATATCAGGCCAGTCCGTTGGTTACAAAAAATTCTTCGATCTGTTCCTTGAGCTTGTTTTCGCTGGTCATTCGCAGGTCGAAAATATCCGAGGTCAGCACCAGCAGCGGCATGCCGATCTGTTTCATCTCTTCCTTGAGCAGCCGCACGCTGGCCCAGCCGTGCTTGCATCCGGCATGCCCGGCATAAATGAAACAGTCGCCGTTGTATTCCCGGCAGACGCGCTTGACATCGCGATGAAACAGCTCTATCGGCCCGTGAAACTGCCGGGCCATGGTCAGGTTCATGTAAGAGGCCGCCAGGCCGCGGACCATGGATTCCGGGGTGCCGGTGTCGATGGGGGGCGTGTCCACATAGCCGACCAGATCCACGACTACGGACGCCCCGAAGGTTTCTTCCATCCAGAGGATCAGGGGGTAAAAGGCGATGGGCACGTCAAACCAGATGACCCGGATTTTTTCTTTTTTGACGGCGCCCCGGCCCGCTTTCACCCGCTTGAGGGTTGCGGCGTGCAGCCGCCGGGCCATTTCCGTTACTTCCGGCGTTCCCCGCCCGCCTTCTCTTACTATCCAGGTGAGGGGAAAAACAAACCCGGATCCCGGGCAGGGGGTGGTGCGGTACATTTCGTTGATTTCCGTCAGCAGTTCGTTGGTCTGGTTGACTTCTTTCAGGATTTCCCGCAGACGGTCGAAGTCCAGCCGGCGGTTCAACTCTTTTTCCAGAAAGGCGATCAGGCCCCACATATCCCGGGTATAATAATCCAGGGACCTTTTGTCGTCCCAGTAAGGGGTGTCCAGGCGGTAGGTCGGCACCGGGGTCAGGTATTCCATGGTCTGGTAGGAGGAAATCATGCTGTCGCAGGGATGGGTGACGGTGACGATGCAGGCCGGTTTCGGGTACTGGCCCGCCAGGCAGCAGGCCACGGAACTGCGGGCCGCCGAGCAGTATTCCTGCGGAACGCCGGCCTGTTCGGCCAGCGGGATCAACACCTCGTTGGGTTCCAGGCCGGTCATCAGCAGCGGCGCGGCCACCAGGGTTTCGGGAATGATGGGCAGGGCGTCAAAGGCGAAGAGCAGGTCCGTTGACAGGCACCATTCTATCCAGACGACGGGTTTTTCCGATTTCTCCCGGTTGAAAAGCGCCTGCTCCAGGACGGTTTTGTACACCTTCTGGGTCGGCAGGACGGCCTGCCAGATTTCCGGCGTCATGGAGTGGCTGGAAAACATCATGATCTGGTTTCTTGAAAAATAGGAAAACAGGCCGTCA
>CAYSMV010000146.1:0-11616 GCA_964432245.1 uncultured Desulfobacterales bacterium | reverse complement strand
TGCTTGTCTCTGGACAGATGAAAGACCGGCGACTCCAGCCGGACCGCGTTGACGATGGGCGCCAGACGAAACAGGGAGGCCCATTTCAGGTCTAAAAACAGTAACCGGAAAAAGGCCATATCGTCGGTTGAATCCTTCTGCTTCAGGGAAAAGTTCTCCACCGCCAGGGTCAGGGTAAAAGGGTTAAAAAAAACGGCTTCAATGGACACATCCCTGTCAAGCGCCTGCGAAAGCTTGCTGCCCGCGATATGCCTGGATAAAAAAGGAATAACCAGAAATCCGGTTAGGGCATAAATTACCAGCAGCCCGATGACGACCGCCAGACATTTCTGCCATCGATTCAAGGCGCGAAATTTGTCAAATAATTTTCCCCTCATCCTTTTTTCCTCCGTCTGCCGGAGCGCCGGCCTGTTTTCCGGTTAATCGTTCAAATTCCGATGGATCGTGCGTGCAGAAAATTTCAACTTCTCCTTTGTGGTTTTGGACTACCTCCCAAAGAGCGCGCGCCTGCTTCATGGCCAGGTCATGGTTCATGTGCGCGAACCATTCAAAGGCGATAAACCCCGGGGTGCAGTTCCCGGTTTCTCCCATGCGGCGCTGATGATAGTAAGCGTCGCCGGCATGCAGCAGCCATCGCCCGGATGTCCGGATGGCCACGCCGCAATGCCCCCGGGTGTGTCCCGGCAGGGGCACCAGCACGAAATCTTCCGGCAGCCGGCTCATATCCCGGACGCAGGGCAGGCCGAACCACTCATCCCGGCCGGAGGCCTCGTGAACAACCCAGCGGGGAGAATGGGCAAAATGACAGCGCCGGTAGCGCTCCTTTTCCCGAAAGGTAGCCGGGTGCGTGGCCGCTTCATATTCCGGCCGCAGCACATGCACGTTTGCCTCCGGAAAATCCGGCAATCCGCCGGCATGGTCCAGGTCCAGATGGGTGATGATAATATGCCTGACATCTTCCACCCGGTAGCCCAGCGCCGCGACTTGAGCCGCGGCGGTCTGGTCGACGTCCGCCTGAAGATTCAGCAGAAACCGCATCGGCCCCAGCCGCCGGATATCTTTCATGTCGGCCGAGCCCACGCCAGTGTCCACCAGGATCAGTTCATCGGCCGTCTCGATCAGCAGGCAATGGCAGACGACCAGGGCCGGGCTCTGGTTCAGCAGAGCTCCGCCCGGCGGATGCATGGTGCCGCAGTTTAAATGAAATATTTTCATGAGTAACCTGCCTTATTTGAACTTTTTTAAGCCGTAGCGTTTTTCAGCCGGAAGCAACTTCTTGCTCTTCTTTTTTTTCCTTTCCGGCTTTTTGCCGGTCCAGCTCCATGCGTCTTCTCACCTTTTCCCGGTTTGTTTCTGTCAATCCGATCCATCTGATAAAAGCATCAGCCATAAGGGGAGAGAGAATATGAAGTATAATGAACGGCTTGATCGGCATGCTGTTGACAAATACCCGGGCCTTGTATTTTAAAGTGCATTTGATGACCGCATCGGCGACATCCCGGCTTTTACATGATCCAACCAAAAACGGATATTTCACGCCGATGTTATAAATCATGCCGGCATCGGCTACCCCCCCGGGATTGACCGACGAGACTTTTACGCCGGTTTTGTAAAGCTCTTGCCGCAGGGCATCGGTCCAAAGCTCGATGCCGCCTTTTGATGCATCATACAGGCAGTTATATATTTCACCCAGCTTGCCGTTTACCGAGCTGATATTGATGATATGTCCTTTTCTCCTTTTCAACATATCAGGAAGCAGCAATCTGGTCAGTTCCATGGGCGCGATCAGGTTGACGGAAAGCAGGCCAGTGATGTCCTCCCGCCTGAAGTTAGGATAAAAACAATACTTTTCCAGGCCCGCGTTATTAACCAATACATCGACATGCGGCGCCAGCCTGTAAATCTGTTCAACCAGGCTTTCTATCCGCAAAGTCTCCGCAAGATCAAAAGGTATGGCATAGGCTTTACCGCCCAGACTTTCAACCTGCCGGCATGTTTTCTCAAGCCCGGTCTTTGAACGCGCGACCAGAACAAGGTTCGCCCCTTTCTTCGCGAATGTTTCCGAGATGGTTGCACCGAGGCCGCGACTCGCGCCGGTAATAACGACCCAGGAATTGTTCAGATCCATTTTTATTCTCCTGATTGAATGCTTGACTGGCGGTTGTTCCACTTTCCACTAATGAGGCAGCGCTTAAGCTGAACGACCCGGACCCAGCAGATGCTTGGAAAGACGTTTTCCCAGTGAAAGAATAGTCAGCGAAGGCGGCATCCCCATTTCATGCGGTATTACCGAAGCATCACAAACATAAAAATTATCATATTCGGTTTTCAGGTCTGTGTCGAGTAAATCTCCAATCTTGACGGTTCCACCGGGGTGCGCCGCCAGAAGCGGACTTTTATAGATTTTTTTGGCACCGGCATTATCCAGGATCTTCCTGGCATGTTCGAATCCCGCATTTATCTTTTTCCAGTCGTTTTCCTGCAAGCCCTTCCAGACCCAGCCCCGCTTGCCGAGGTGTCCGCTGAGCCCGTCACGGACTTTGGCCTGGAGCGGCACCATGTTGGAAAAAGAGAACGCTTTTAACGGCTTGAATCCCTGAAAATCAAATATCGCTTTGAACAAGTACGGCATGTTATGATCGGTCAACAGAATACCTTCTTCTTCGAGATGAATGCTGGAGCACATGGGGATGCCCTTCCCGGAGGTGACGCGATCCACCTGGCCCCAGATAAAAACCAGCGGATCAAAGAAAAAATCCCGGCCAGCGCCTTTAATGCCGCTTTGGCGAAGGATCATCGGAGAACCGATCCCGCCCGCGGCAATAATAACATCTGACGCGTATGCAGTGGATGTTTTGCTTTTATGTTTATACTCAACACCCACGGCCCGGTTGTTTTCAACTATAACCCTCGTAACTTTTGCCTTGCTGATCATTTCGGCGCCGGCTGCCAGGGCGTCTTCAATAAAATTAACGGCGCTCCATTTGGCGCCATGAGGACATCCATAAAGGCATCGATCACATTCTGAGCGGTATTTGTCCTGGTAGATATATTTATTGGCTTTCCTCCAGTCATAACCCAGCTCAAGAGCGCTTTCTCCGAACACCTTTGCCGCTTGACTCATCAAGTCATCGCGCAGCGGCGCGCAAGGCACCTCCTTCTTTATTTCTTCAATTTCCAATGTGATATCCACGCCGTGCTTTTTCAGCTGGTCTACCGGCGGATCAACCGCCAGCGCACAATAATATCGCGAGCTTCCGCCGGTAGTAATGGCGCGGATCATGGCCAGAAAATCTTTTGTCATATACAGGCTTTTACCGAGTATCATGGTGTCCCCGGCCATCTGCCAAAAACTTCCTTTCAAGGGTTTTCTGGCGCCCCGTTCCAGAATAAGCACCTTTTTCCCATGCCGGGACAGCTCCCGGGAGACTGTCGCCCCGCCCGGACCACTGCCAACCACGACAGCATCGTATGTTTTGGGGGGAGATTCCATTTTCCTTAATCCTTTTTAAATGGTTTTTTTTACAGCCCGCATGGCGCCTGGCAACTTTTTCTTAAGCCGCCGCCTGGCCCTGTTTCACATCCACGCTTCAGCCATCCTGTTTTGTCTTGATCCGTAAAAATTTGTTTTTGTATTTAAATTCGGTATTGGCATCGACATCCGCCAGCCCTTCTTTGATCAAACGGGCATTGATGAATGTTTTGTTTTTCAGGTAAAGATAACAAAGCAGGTGGTTCTGTTCATCGTGATGACGGCTGTCAAACTTTAAAAAAACCTTCTGTCCCTTTACTTTTTCTTCAAGAAAAGCTACGGCCCTATGACTGACTGCTTTCTTTTCTTTAACACCCAGCAGGCGGACAACCGACCCGTTGCTGAATTGCAGCAACTCCGGGCTGATGATTTCTTTAACGGAAAAATACGCCTCCTGTTTTGAGCCTTTTTGGTCTATCCTTGACCCGAATTGAAGCTTCCGGGGATCTACTTTTTTATCAAGCTTGAGCGGGTCTTTAAAAACATAAGGAAGATTTTCGATTGCGGTGTTTAAATCGGACGTGACGGCGTCTTTTAAAAAAACGTATTCGGTTCCCGTAATGTCCAACTGGTTTACGTTCAGCTTTTTCTTGATTTTCGCGATAAATTCGGGGTTGATCTCATAACCGACCGAGTTTCTGCCTAAATTTCGCGCCGCCAGCGATGTCGTGCCGCTGCCCAGGAACGGGTCTAAAACCGTATCCCCCGCAAAGGCAAACATCTTGATCAATCTGGCCGGAAGTTCTTCAGGAAACATGGCCAGATGACCGTCCTGCTTTACGCCCGCAAAATTCCAGTGCCCGGAGAAAAAAGTATTCCACTCTTTCGTGGTCATGGCGGATAGCTTCTTTTGTTCTTTTGCCGGTGCCGGCGGCTTGCCCTGTTTTTTAAATAACAGGATAAATTCATAATTAATTTTCAGGATGCCGTTCCGGGGATAGGGAAAACTTCCCATTATGGTCGCCCCGCCGGTCGTGTAGGTGGTGGTGACTTTCTGCCAGATAATGGCTCCCATATAATCAAAACCAATGGTTTCACAGAATTTGATGATTTCGGTTCTGATGGGGATAACTTTGTAACGGCCATAAAAAACCGACCGGGCAAACTGGTCTCCGATATTGATGCAGAGCCGGCAGCCGGGATGCAGTACCCGGTAGCATTCTTTCCATACTAGATTCAGGTTGTTGATGTATGCCTCATAGCTGTCATGAAACCCGATCTGATCGTTGCGGCCATAATCTTTCAGCTGCCAGTAGGGGGGGGAGGTAACAACCAGATGAACGCTCGAATCCGCCAGGAGATTCATCTGCCGGCTGTCACCATTGATGATTCCGTGAAAAGTCTTCAAGAAACACCCCTGCCTTGAAGTTTTTATCCTTTGTCAGGCCAGCTCGAAAATCACGGCCGGGGCCATGCCGCCGCCGGTGCAGAGGGTGGCGTAGCCGTAGCTTTCCTTCCGCCGGCGCATCTCGTTGATCAGGGTGCAGGCGATGCGGGCGCCGGAATTGCCCACCGGGTGGCCCAGGGCCAGGGCGCCGCCGTTGACGTTGAGCTTCTCCAGCGGGATGCCGTAAGTTTTGGTAAAGGCCAGGGGAATGGGCGCGAAGGCTTCGTTGACTTCGAACAGACCGATGTCGTCTTTGTCCAGGCCGGAAACGGCTTTCATTTTGGGCCAGACATCCACCGGGCCGGTCAGCATCAGCCTGGGTTCCGAGCCGACCACCGCGTTGTAGGCGATTCTGGCCAGGGGCGTCAGGTTGAGGGCTTTCATTCTGGCTTCGCTCATCAGGATCAGGGCCGAGGCACCGTCCGTGACCGGGCTGGAAACGCCGGCCGAGATCCATTCGGTTCCGGAAACCGGCGGCAGATTTCTGATTTTATCCGCGGTTGTGTCCGGCCGGATGGTTTCATCCTCGGTCACCAGTATGTCGTTGCCTTCCTTGTCCTTGCCCCTGGTCGGCACGATCTCGTTCTTAAACCAGCCGTTGGCCGTGGCACTGGCGGCCTTCTTATGGCTGGCCACGGCCAGGTCCAGGCACTGCTCCTGAGTAATGCCGTATTCTCTGGCGATCTGCTGGGCACACTGCATCTGGTCGCGCAGCTCGTTGTTGACGGCCCGCATGTAAAAAGGCTGATAGGGGCTGCCCATGGGCTTGCCGTTCATTAGAATGCCGCCGGTGTCCGAGGCGATGCCGTACTTGGTCATGGTTTCGCAGCCGCTGGCGATGATGACGTCATGAACGCCGGAGCGGATCAGGGCGTAGGCCAGGGTAATGGCGGACAGGCTGCTGCCGCACTGACGGTTGACCGAGATGCCGGGCACCTTGCCGGCGTCCAGCTTTTGAGAGGCGAACACGCCCATGCGGGCGATGGTGAAACCCTGCTCGCCCACCTGATAGACGCAGCCGGTAATAACATCCTCCACCAGGGTCGGGTCCAGGTCGATTTTATCTATGGCCGCGTCCAGCACATGAGCCAGCAGCTCCGGAGCGATCCATTCCCGGAGATATCCGTTGCGTTTGCCGACCGGCGTCCGGACGGCGCTGACGACAAAGACGTCTCTGTCCATTGTTAAAATCCTTCCGCGGTAAATTTTTTCCGTTTCATCCCCTTGTCTGGTTTTGGGTGCTGCCGGCCGCCGCTTTGGCGGAGCATTCGCCTTATCCTTCATACGTTGCCGGTTGCGTGATGTCAAGCTCGCGGTCTGTATCGGGCTGGAATTGCCGGGTAAAATATTGACATACGGGGAAGGCCTTGTTAAACGATGTAGTCAAAAGACGATTCCCTTTTTTACGTATTGTCAATCCATTAAAAACATTCGGAAACGAACGGGGGATTTTTATTTGACCGTATTCTGCAAATACCATCCCACCCGGCCGGCCCACTGGCTTTGTCCCAAATGCCAGACGCCTCTGTGCCCGGACTGCATATTAAAACGGGAAAAAGGAGGCTATGGCCTGGGGACGAAAAAAATTTATCTCTGTCCTCAATGCCGCATCGAAGCCGACTGGATAGGGGCATCCAATCTCATCGAGCCGTTCTGGCAGAGGCTGCCGGTTTTTTTCGCTTACCCCTTCAAAGCCCAGCCGCTGTCGTTGAATATCATCCTGACTATTATGGTTGTTTTTTTCGGCTGGATCCCTTTCTTCAAGTTTCTTGTCCTGGCCGTGCTTATCAAATACGCGTATATGGTTCTGCGGAAAACGGTCTATGGCGACCTGCGGCCGCCCGCTTATGATACTATCGTGGGTTTAAATGATATCACCCCGGTGTTGCAGCAGTGGTTTCTTTTTTTTCTGCTGGCGGTGCTGGGAACTTTTGTCTTCGCGGCGACCGGCCTCCCGGGCGCCGCGCTGTACGCGCTGGCCGTCATTTTTTTGTTGCCGGCCATAATCATTCTGCTGGCGACCTCGGAGCGCATCTCCCACGCCCTGAATCCCGTGATGTTCATCGGCATGGTCGCGCAAATCGGCTCGGGCTATCTTTTGATGTGGTTTTTCCTGGCCCTGCTGTTTTTCGCCCCGTCGGCGGTGTTCCAGCTGACGCACAAGATAATGCCGCCTTACGTGACCGTTTTTGTCATCAGCTTCGCGCGGAATTATTATACGATCATATCTTATTTCTTAATGGGCTACGTGATCCTGCAGTATCATGAACGGCTCAATTACACGATTGAGTATGAAGACTTTTATGATCCCGCGGCAAAACAGCAAAAAGAGACTGCGGCGACGGACCCGCAGCAGGAAATCATAGATGAAGCGGGCAGACTGGCAAAAGAAGGCAAGCCCGAAGAGGCGGTCGACTACATAAAAAAAATGACCGCCGCGGGAGGCATCGTCAGTATTGTCCTGCTGGAACGTTTTTACCAGCTTCTTCGTTTTAAAAAAGACGTGCCGGCCATGCTGGAGCAGGGAAGAGAACTGATTCATAAGCTGATCGCTGAAAATCAACGGAAAAAAGCCTGCCAGGTCTTTATTGAATGCGCCCTGGAAAGCAAGGCTTTCCAACTGGCGGCGCCCGACCTGTTGAAGCTGAGCGGCTGGCTCCATCAGGACGGCAAGGTTAAGGCCGCCGCCAATGCCCTGAACAAGCTTGTTAAATATTACCCCGAGGACCCCCTGGCCCCCAAGGCGTATTTTCAGATAGCCCAGATCTACAACGAAAAACTGAACGACGCCGTCATGTCCAGAAAAATTATCGCCACTCTTTTAAAACGATATCCAGACCATGACATCGTCCCCTTTGCCGAGCGATATCTGGCCGGCTTAAAAAACTAAGGACCACCGGCGTGGGAATCAACTGCTTTCTCCGATCATGAGCGCCTCCCGCGAATCGGGAAAACGCGTTGTCAAAAGGCGATGGTATTGCTCGTATTTGGCAAGATCGCCGCTGGTTTTGAAAGCCTGGCCGAGTTTCAGCATGATGACCGGCAGTTCCGGGATATCGATCTTTTTCTTTAAAAACATGTTCATGATCTTTTCGGCACTGGCGGTGTTCCCCAGGGAAATGAAAACAAACGCCAGGCGGACATAGATCTTAAGCGGCAGCCTGGTCCTGGCGGCGGTTTTGAAATAATCTTCAAACAAGGCTCCGGCTTGTTCGTAGAGGGCAGGCGACGTGCTGTAGCGTCTCAAAAGATCGACGGCGGTTGCGTGAAAAAGAGCGCTTTCCGGGTTCATCTTCGCTATTTTATACTGCTGTTCTATAATTTCCAGATTGTCGGGAGACTCTTTCAGGGCGTCCTCAAGGATCTCCAGCGCCTCCTGGATATTCATCTCCCCGAGGGCTTTTAAAGCCTGCTCGATGTGGACGGCCGTCCGGTCTTCGGGAGGCTCCTCAATAGCCGCCGCGTTATCGATATGCAGCACGAAGCGGCTTAACAGACCGATGAGGCCGCCGCCGGCAAATCCGCCCACATGCGCCATATAAGCCACGGCGCTCGGCTCACCCCAGAAAAAGGCGGCCAGTTCTTTGCCGATCCAGATGGGCAGCAGCAGGATGGCGGGCGCTTTGACATAGTTGAAATATACGCCCAGAGAATAAAAAACCCTGATCCGGTTCTTCCCGTAAAGCGTGGCCATCATGCCCATCAAGCCGGAAATGGCGCCTGAGGCCCCGACCATGGGCAGCCCGGTGGCGCGGTTGCAGGCCCAGAAAAAAGCGGCCGCGCTGAAGCCGGTCAGAACATAAGCCGGCAGAAAAAATTGCCGCCGCATACCGGATTCCACCAGGCAACCGGCCAGCCAGAGAAAAATCATATTCCCCACCAGATGCCCGATGCCGCCGTGCAGAAACATGTGGGTAAAAAAGGCAATGCCATCCGGAAAACCGGGCTTGAAGCCGAACCGCCAGGAAACAACGCGCGACAGCAGACCGTTGAATTCAGTCCGCAGTTTGTTCCATTCTTCATGCTGGTCATGCTCTTCGGTAATGATGCCGCCGGCCAGCAGCTTTTTTAAAAAAGGCGCGTCATTCATTATTTCAAAACTATAAATACAGAGTGTATTTTCATCCGACAGGTCGGGAGATGACTCTGGCGCAAGGGCCGGAAAATGGTGTTCAAGATAGTCAAGATAAGCCGGAATTTCAATTTCCGCCAGGCCGGAACGGGCATAAAATTCAAACGCCTCCATCTGCCTGCGATTCTCGCTTGTCTGAAAAACAAAAAAAACGAAACAGTTGGCCAGAATCAGAAACAGGGTCAAATAAGGCGGGTTTTTCCAGCTTATTTTGCCGGTAAGCGGAATAATGAGCATTGTTTCGGATTGGCCTGAAAATTGGATGAAAGTTTTAAGCCGCCATATCCTTCGATTACGTATTTTTTATATATCAATCCCCTGAAACCGGCAACTAAAAAAAGGGGTCAAGTCTGCTCTTAGCTCTTTTTAATAGAGCATAGAGATCTGAGTGCTTCTGTTCATGCGTTCTTAATGAGTAAAAACAGACACGAATAAGTTAATAAATTAAGGACGTCCCGTTCCTTCTTCGGAATCCCACTCCTTGATATACTTGGCGACGGTTCGACGGTCGAGCTTCGTCCTTTTGGATACTTCTTCGAAAGTTCCGTAGCGTTCATAAAGGAGTTTACAATAACCCGCAATAAGGCGGTTGGCGGGAATAACGCCGTTTTCGAGGCCGTCAAGAAGCTCGACTTTGAGGTCATGTCTCGAAATCTTGTTGTCCCCGGCGTAATCTTTTTTCAAGAGCACTCTGCGAACACATTGTTCCAGTTCCCGGACATTGCCGGGCCAGGAATAGGCCTTGCCCAGCCGGTTATTGATCACTTCATGCACCATCTCGACGAATTCAGGCGCTTCCCGGCCTACGGTTCGCTTCACGATAACGGCAATCAGATGGTCCAGCTCTTCGGCATCCTGTTCTATGCGCTCTCTGAGGGAGGGGACGTAAATCACATCCGAACACAACCGATAATAGAAATCATCTCTGAATGTTCCCTGGCTCCGGAACTTGTCGATGGAACCGTTTGTCGCGGCAATGACCCGACCGTAAAAGCGTTCCTGTTTACGGCTTCCGACCGGGTAATAAATCCTCTCCTGAAGGACCTGCAGCAGTTTTATCTGCATGGGCAGGGATATCTCTCCGATTTCGTCCAGAAAAATGGAGCCATGCTGGCCGCATCGCGAAAAGACACCGCTATAATCTTCAATCGCGCCGGTAAAGGCGCCTTTTTTATGACCGAACAGTTCGGACTCGATTAATGATTCGGGAAACTGGGAAAGATTGACGGGGATGAAATAACGGCTGAAACTCTCGGCAAAACGGTTTTTCTTCATGTCAAACGGTATGTATCCGGAATTGCCGATGGAGGCCGCCACCGCGCCCTTGCCCGCCCCCGTCTCCCCCAGGATGATCGTGGAAAAGTCCTCCATCCGGTCCCGTAAATATTCCCGGTACAATTCAAAATTATGGGTAAAAATATTGTTCCATAAATCCCGGCGCAGCTGCTGCATCACCGCGCTTCTGCCCGCCAGATTCCGATTGATGAAAAAAAAGGCGCGCCTGAACTGATAGGACTCTTCCATGATCCGCTGGATACTCTTCTCCTCAAACCCCCTCTTTTGAAGCGATGCTCTGGCGGCATTGGCAAAAGAAAACTTGATCACCCTGTCTCCGGCGTCAATCTGTTCCTGTATCAATTGATCAAACTGTTTCCTGAAGCTGTAAAAAAAATCAAAGGCGAACAGGCTCTCGACCAGCTGCCTGTCTGTTCCTGAAAACAGGTTTATGTTGCCCCGGTCCGTACGGTCCAGTGTTTGAATCCGCTGTTTCACCGCGTCGACCGCGCTTTCAAGAGGCCGGACGGCCGCGGCAGAGGAATCCGCGCCGGAAATCTTCTGATCCAGTTCATCTCGTTGCGGGCTGAACGGATTGGCCAGAATGGCCTGCTTGATCAGGAGAAAGAACTCCCGCTCTTCATTAGATAATTCTTTTTTTGCCTGTGGCATGGTTGAGCCTCACCGGAGTTGCTTTTATGAAAGGAGGTTAACGTACATACAATGCATAATCAATGTACATGGCATGATCATTGTCTTTTTTAAAAACAAAATTCAAGAAAATATGTAAAACCCTTTCATTCAATAATTCAAATCGGTTGCATAATCTTATCGCTTTGGCACGCCTTTTGTAATCTTATCGGTTTTCATCAAGCAATATCAGTACCAATAACAATCGGGATTCCATCATGAAAGGGAACGACAAGGTGAGCAAAGCGGGAACGGCGGCGGTTTTCCCCGGGCAGGGCACCCAGCGCAAAGGCATGGGTGAAGATTTCTTCAACGCCTTCCCGGAGTGCCGGGCCGTGTACGAGGAAGCGTCTGATACCCTGGGGTGGGATGTGGCGGATATGTGCTTTCAGGATGACAGGCGGATTGACCTGACCGAATACGCGCAGCCATCTATTTTTACAACGGAAACGGCCATGCTCAGGAGCCTTCAGAAAATCTGGGGGTTTAGCGCCGGCTATTTCGGGGGACACAGTGTCGGTGAATATGCCGCCCTGGTCGCGGCAGGCGCCATGCCTTTCCGCGAAGCCCTGAAAGTCGTTCAGGCCCGGGGGCGATTGA
>CAYSMV010000145.1:0-5392 GCA_964432245.1 uncultured Desulfobacterales bacterium | reverse complement strand
TATGATAAGTATATTGCCTCCCTTGATCTGGCCTGTCAGGTTGGGTGCGCGGCCTGCTGCACCATCAATGTCACCATGACCGCCCTGGAAGGATACCTGATCGCCGAGGAACTGGAGCATGGCGGTCGCATCGATATTTTAGAAGTACTGGAGGATCATGCTTCAAGACGGCGCTTTGTCCCTGAATACACGTACAATCAACTGGCCGAAATGATTATTCGCGATGAGCCCGTGCCGGAAGAGAGCATCGATCCGGCCTGGGGTCTCTGCCCGTTGGTGATTGAAAACCGATGCCCGATATACGATGTACGTCCTTTTGCCTGTCGTTGCATGGTCTCCGAGCAACCCTGCCGGATCGGAGGATACGCGCTCATGGCGCCGTTGACCGTGACGGTCAATCATGTCATGCTGCAATATATCGAACATGTTGACCTGGACGGATTTACCGGAAATATAATTGATGTCTTAAGATATATGAAATTGCCGGACAACAGGCGGCGATACGTGGAAGGCATTTCTCCGGGCAAGGGATATCCTTTTATCCCTAATTATCCCGCCAGGCAGCTGCTGGTTGAACCGGAATTCAAGGAATCGATTGAGCCGATTCTGGATGCTTTAAACAAAGCAGGATAGAGCTTTCCGGATTTTAAAGCGGGAAAAACGCCCCGGGAACAGGTATCATGACAACGCCTCGTAATCCCTTATTGACCTTCGTCATCATTATCCGGGTCGATGACCGTATTGTTTTGATCAAACGGAAAAATCCGCCGCACGGCCGGGCTTTGCCGGGCGGGTTTGTCGACTATGGTGAATCGATTGAGGCCGTCGATGATGCCGCATTTTTTTCTTGCACCCTGAAGAACAGGCTGGTATACACAAAAAATTTTGCTGAAGATGAAACATGGCGTTGATAAAGCAGGACACTGAATAAAGATGAAAAGCACTTCTCAGAAACTTCGAAATATCGGTATCAGCGCTCATATCGATTCCGGTAAGACCACGCTGACCGAACGAATACTTTTTTATACGCGGCGCATTCACGCCATTCATGACGTCAAGGGCAAGGACGGCGTGGGCGCTACCATGGATTTCATGGAGCTTGAAAAAGAACGGGGCATAACCATCACTTCCGCGGCTACCTTCTGCGAGTGGGAAAATTACAGCATTAATATAATCGACACACCGGGGCACGTTGATTTTACCATAGAGGTAGAGCGGTCACTCCGCGTTCTGGATGGCGCCGTACTGGTGCTGTGCGCCGTAGGGGGTGTCCAGTCGCAGTCGATTACCGTGGACCGGCAGATGAAGCGGTATCATGTTCCCTGTCTGGCCTTTGTGAATAAATGCGACCGGAGCGGCGCCGATCCCTTTCGCGTAACCCGGCAACTGAAGGAAAAACTAGGCCATAATGCCGTGCTGATGCAGATCCCCATAGGCCTTGAAGCCGGTTTTGAGGGCGTTGTGGATCTGGTGACGATGAAAGCGTTTTATTTTGAGGGTGAAAACGGCGAAAAAATCAGAACCGCGGAAGTGCCCGAAGCTTTGAAAAGAAAGGCCGTGGATAGTCGTGAGATATTGATTGACGCTGCCTCCGCTTTCTCCGATGAACTGACTGCTGCCATCCTGGAAGAGCGGGATATCAGCCGATCAGTACTGGCTGACGCCGTCCGGCGTGGCGTTCTGGCTCGTAAATTAACCCCGGTTTTCATGGGGTCGGCCTATAAGAACAAGGGCGTGCAACCGCTTCTGGACGCGATTATTGATTATATGCCGGCCCCGGAAGATGTGGAGAACACGGCCGTTGATCTGGATAAGGATCAGGACCAGCTTACGCTTACCCATGATCCCGACGAGCCGCTGGTCGCCCTGGCCTTTAAGCTTGAGGATGGTCGATATGGACAGTTGACCTATGTGCGCGTGTATCAGGGGACGCTTTCAAAAGGAGCGACCGTCATAAACGTCAGAACCGGCAAGAAAGTGCGCATCGGCCGGCTGGTTCGCATGCATGCCGATCAGATGGAAGATATCGAGATGATTTCCGCCGGGAGTATCGGCGCGCTGTTCGGTATTGATTGCGCTTCCGGCGATACTTTTACCAGTGATAGTCTGAGACTGGCAATGACGTCCATATTTGTTCCCGACCCGGTTGTTTCCCTGGCGATCAAACCCGAAAACGGTAAATCGGAAGTCGCCATGTCCAAGGCGATCAACCGGTTTACCAGGGAAGATCCGACTTTTAAAACATATGTGGATAAAGAAACAAAGGAAACCATCATCCAGGGCATGGGAGAGCTCCATCTGGATATCTATCTCGAGCGGATGCGAAGAGAATACGATGCCGCTATCAGCATCGGCAGCCCTCAAGTGGCCTATCGGGAGACGATTACCCGGCGGGTTGATTTCAATTATACCCATAAAAAACAGACCGGCGGCGCCGGCCAGTTCGGGCGGATCGCGGGATACATGGAACCGGCTCCCGGCCAGGGCTTTGTGTTTGCAAATCGAATAACCGGCGGCGACATTCCGACGCAGTTTATCCCGGCCTGTGAAAGGGGCTTTCGGAAGTGCCTTGGAAAAGGGCCATGGCTCGAATTCCCCGTGGTGGATATAAAGATCGAAATCAACGACGGCGCTTCTCATGCCGTTGATTCGTCCGAGATTGCTTTTGAAGCAGCGGCCCGGGGCGCTTTTGTTTCGGCCTATCACAAGGCCGGTCCTATTATTCATGAACCCATCATGAAAGTAACGGTCGAGACCCCGCCGGAATTTCAGGGCGGTGCGATGAAGCTTTTAAACCAGCGGCGCGGCATCATCGTCGGTTCTCAGGATGAAGGCGTCTACTGCTGCATTGAAGCTCAGGTTCCACTGGCTGAAATGTTCGGCTTTTCTAATGTTTTGCGCTCTTCCACGCAGGGGCAGGCTCAGTTCACGATGGAATTCCTGGCCTACCAGCAGGTACCCGCGGCCGTTGCCGATGAAATAGAAAGAAAGAAAACTCAAAAACAGGAGAAATAGATGCAGCCGGAAATTTTTAGCGTGCCAAAATATCTGGTCCCCGTGGCTGATATCGTCGGTCGTGCCGTGTCTCCGGGAAAACTGGGGGCCGTTGTGGCGCGTGCCGGAGTGGGAAAAACATCTTTTCTGGTTCAGAACGCCCTGTACGCCATGATGGCGGGGAAAAACGTCCTCCATATCGATCTGATTGATACCGTTAAAAAGACCGCGCTCTGGTATAATGAAGTTTTTGCTTTGATGATGGCGCCTGATCGGGAAAAGAAGCCTGGATTTTCGCTGGCGCCGCTTCTTGCCCGCCGCCTGATCGTGACCATGAGAGCCACCGGTTTTTCCGTTGGCGGCATAAAGGAGCGGCTCATGGATTTCATTGAACAGGGCGTTTTTTCTCCGCACCTTATCGTTCTTGACGGCCTTTCTTTTGATTCTTCCCGGCGTGACGAAGTGACCGCCATCAGGGTTCTTGTCCGGGAATTATCGGTCGGAGCCTGGATTTCCGTTCCGGCTCACCGTGAGGAGGAAAGGGATGACCGGCAACGCCCGGCCCGTTTTGCCGAAGTAGCCGATCTGTTCGACGTCGCCTGGGAACTGCTGCCGGATGGTCAGAAAATCCGCGTCAGGGCCCTGCCCGCAGGAGACAGTGATGCCGTTGATCCGGGCCTGTTTTTAAATCCTTCAAGCATGCTGCTTACCTCATCTTTTTAAGGCCCTGCTGAAATTCCAGAATTCCCAGTCGGCATGGAAAAGGCTTCTAATTTTTTCCGGATCTTTCCAGAGCCGGTCAGTATCCGCATCAAGACGTTTCATCTGGCTTTCAATGCGCCGGCGAGTTTCTTCGAATGCCGTTTTATTCAGGTTCGCGTGTACATATACGGGCTTTCCAAATCCGATAATCACCCGGGAAAAAAATTTCGGAATCATGAACCTGTCCCAGCTGTTGAATATCCATTTTTTTTCGGCCGACATGATGGCCGGCACTATGGGCAGCCCCGTAGTCTGGGCGATCTTAAGCAGACCGGGTTTGATTATGCCGAATGGTCCTTTCGGGCCGTCGACAATGTGGCCGATGCGATACCCGCTCCGCGCCAGCTTCGTGAGTTTCGCAAGGGCTTCCGGGCCACCGCGGCTGGACGAACCCCGCACCGGCTCCCAGCCGAGCATTTTAACGATTCGGGAAATAAATTCCCCGTCCCGGCTCTGGCTGATCATGATGGCGATTGGCTTGCGCGTGGCGAAAAAGGTGATTCCCGGGAAGAATCGCTGGTGCCAGGAGATGTAGATAAGTCCTTTGCCCTGATCGGTCAGACGCTGTTCGTAATGGGGATTTAAAGTTGCGATCCGGTTGGTAAGGGAAATCAACTTAACGGTCAGGAGCCCCGCGTAGGGAAAAACCCAGCGATACAATAAATAATTTGCTTTTTCTTTAAACATGTTCCGTCCCCCCTGTGTTCACGGCAGAAAAAGCAGCCCAGTATGGATAACTGGTTGTTTTTGTGTATTCTTATAATCAGGCCGCCTTGTTTGTCAATCTTTTTTTCTAAACGGGTTAATGTCCGGCATGTCTTTGCTGGGATGAAGCTTCCATTCCGGGTCCCGTTTCTCCAGAAATGATTTAAACCCTTCAAGCGCGTCGGGCATCTCGGCAAGATGAAAGAAAAGCGGAATTTCCCGGCGCAGCATCTCCTCCGCAGGAAGAGTCAGACCCTGCCAGAGCAGTTTTTTGGAAACGGCTACGGAGACCGGGGCGGCTTGGACGCATTCCCGCGCCCGTTTAATTGTCTCTTCAAGCACTTTTTCCGCGGGAAAAGCGGCGGTGGCAAGCCCCATGGCAGCAAGCTCCCGGCCGGTAATCATCCTTCCGGTAAGCATCAGGTCGGCGGCGTTGGAGAAGCCTGCCACCCGCGGCACGATGACATGGGAGCCCAGCTCGGGGATTATTCCTCTGCGGACAAAGGCGAACTGAATCTTGGCCTCCTCGGCGACAAAACGGATATCACAGGTCATGGAAAAGGTAATACCGACGCCAATGGCATGACCGTTTATGGCCGCCAGCACGGGTTTGCGAACATGCCAGGGCATTACTACCGGCCAGCTGGGCGGCAGCTCCGCGCTGCTTTCCTGTTCGTTTTGTTTGAATTCCGCTTTTTCACCGGAAAAAAAATCCACGCCCGCGCAGAAGGCGCGGCCATTTCCGGTAATAACGACCGCCCGGACATCATCATTATGGTCGCAGGCGGAAAGCGCGTCGCTGATTTCCGTCGCCATCTGATCGTTCCAGGCGTTCAGCCTGTCCGGCCGGTTTAAGGTTATAACCGCGATACGCTCTTTGATTTCAAACAGCAGGGTGAAATAGTTCATGATAATTCTTTATTATTTTAAG
>CAYSMV010000144.1:0-6990 GCA_964432245.1 uncultured Desulfobacterales bacterium | reverse complement strand
TGCTTTCGCTACGCTTCAGCAGGAACATACGCCCACAGCCCAAAGCGGACAGATTACGTGCTTTAAAACCGGACAAGTTTATTTGTTGCTAACAGCCTGCCGAACCCGTAAACGAATAAATCAGGAAAAATGAAGCAGCCTGCCAGGGAAATCTTAAGCGGATACGGACAGACTTTCAGGGCCGTCATCCGCCTCCTTGTCTTAAAACAGATCTCCATACGAAAGCTGGCCGGATTGCCCGTCAACCTTTTTGCCTGGCTGCTCCACCGGCCGCCCCCGTTTCCGCCGCCGGTGCTTCAGTTTGACATCACCAACATGTGCAACCTCAGTTGCCCGGGATGTCTCACGGGCATGGGATACAATAAAAACAACCAGGGGATGATGCCCCATGAAGGCTTTCGAAAAGTAATCGACGAAGTCGGCGGGTCCACGGCCCTGGCGGTCCTGTATAATTCCGGCGAGCCTCTGCTTCATCCCGGCGCCCTGGAGATGATCCGTCACCTCACCCGCAGCCGCATTGCCTCCGTCATCAGCACCAACGGCCATTTCGTAAGAAACGCGAAAGAGGCCGAAGAGCTGGTGGCCTCCGGGCTTTCCGTGATGGTGGTCTCTCTTTCCGGAGCCACCCGGGAAGTATATGAATATTACCACCGGGGAGGAAATTTCGATCAGGTTATCAGGGGCGTGCGGCATGTCAGGCAAGCCCGGAAAACCTTAAGAAAAAAAACGCCGATTATCATTTTCCGGTTCCTTGTCATGGAGCATAACATCCATGAGACACAAGCCATGATTTGTCTGGCAAAAAAAGAAGGCTGCGACTGGTTTGAGCTAAGAACGGTAAACTGGCGGCCCTGTCTGATTGAAAAAACGCCTGTTTTCATCGATCATGAAAAAGAACCACCGGCCCGGAAAACATCCAGGCGCTGCCTGTGGCCATGGCTGGTCTCGGTTATCGACTGGAATGGAGACCTGTATCCCTGCTGCTTTTTCCGACTGGGTCTGCCGGACATGGGCAATGCTTTTAAAACCGGCGGGATAAAAGAAATCTGGAAAAACGAAAGCTACAATCGATTTCGGAAAAGCATAAGGAGGGGAACCGATTGCCCGGCCGCGTGCCGTGACTGTCCCGCCGAAGCCGGATTCCAGACCAGGTTCAGCGGACAGAAACGGACGGTATACCTGGAGAAAAAAACATAACCATCGGCACCGCATCCTGCTATCGTTCTTCTCCTCGCCTTGAGTCTTTTAATCCCTGTCGAAGGCACCTGGCCAGGGCAAAAACCGACACGGTAATAAAACCCGCTATAATGCCGACCGGGATAAACAGGCTGTAGTTATCCAGCCCCACCTTTCGCAGCAGGAAAGGGCCGCGGTTAAATTCCAGGAGAAAAAACAGCGGCGATGCCCGCCAGTTGAAATAGACGCTGTTGTCGCTGATGACGGAAACGCCTCTTTCCAGGTAATACTGTTTTATCAAATAATAAAAAGATACCGGTTCCCCCAGGCAGAAATAGACCTGTTGGATAACACATCCCAGAAAGAACAGAATCAGCAGGCGCCGCCGCCACCCGCCCGCCGACCGGCTTGCCGTATACCATCCGGATAAACAAACCGCCACCGGAATAAGGAAAAAAGGGAGAAGCGGCAACAAATGCCTCGGCCCCAGGCAGAACCCGCCGTGCCAGTCACTGCGACAGGAAAGAAAGAGCCAGTGGAAAATAATCGCGGCAACGAGAATCAGGGATAAGGACCGGTTGCTTTTATGAAATCGCGGCCAGCAGACGATACCGGCCATGACGATCGGACAGAACCACGGCAGGCCCTTGCCGGGGCTGACCAGAAAGCCTGCCAGCCCCTCTAAAGGCGGCACGAAAGAACCATAAGTGACGGGCGAAATCAGCCGCCCGGTTTCAAAAATATTGCCGAACCGCGCGTAGTTCAGGCCACAGAAAAAGACCGTGAATACGAGAAAACCACCCGTAAACGCCAGGGCGGCCGTCAACCCGCGCCTGGCTCCCTGTCCGTCGAGCCAGTGGTTAGCATAGGGCAAAACGCCATAAACAAGAAAAAAGGGAACAAAAAGAATGGCGGTTATGTGCGAGAAAAACGCCAGTCCGATAAACAGTCCGGCCAGAAACAGGCGGACATATCGTTTCTTTTCCGCGCCATGGCAAGGGTCATTGCGAATCAAGAAGTAAAAAGAAAGCAAAACCCAGAGCATGGTCAGAGGCTCTTTGAACATCGTGCCGGCATAACTCCAAAGGGGTGTGGCCAGCGCCAGCAGAAAAGCGGTCGCCAGTGCCGCCGGCGTCGAAACGGTCAACCATTTGACAATAAAAAAAAAGACCACCACTACCAGGGCGGCGATGACCTGATTGGAAAACGACACCAGAAAACGCAATCCATGTTTTTCCGGGTGCGCCGGTTGCCGCCCGCAGAGGTAATCCTTCAGGGAATCGGAGTCAACAGTGAAACTGAGCGGAACCTGAAAACGCCCTGTTTCATACCACCGGGACCGGTTGACCAGAAGCCCCAGCTTAACCGCGGGTGCCAGAAGAATCGAGTGGCCCGGTGCGAAAACCGAATACAACCGGCCGTCAACCCCGCGGGCGACGGCGAATCCCGGCCAGGTCGCCAGGTCCTCTTCCAGGGCCAGAGAACCGGTTGCGGCCAGCGCTTCGCCGGCTCTGAAAACAACCTCCCCATCGGCGGTGCGGATGCCGCCATAGGCCATAACGCCATAAAGCGCCACGCAGGCAACAAAAAGCAGAACAGCGCTGATCAGCGACCGGTTCGTTCCTTTTTCAGGGCTCATGGTCTCATCTTTATGATTTCTCAGCCATCAATAATGGGAACCACTATTGTCCAGAATAATATTATCGGATGGCTTTGATTGTCTATTCTTTTTTAAAACCGCCCCCGGGCATCACCGGCAGGCGCTTCTACCGGACGGGAAATAGCCAAGCGGGACGCCTAAAAACCATTGACAAGCAAGGCCTCCCGCTGTAGATAAGAAGCAAAATGTTTTGACCCGATGGTATTCTTTCCTAAAACCTGATGAGGCCTGACGACATGAAAAACAAGAGAGGCTATATGAGAAAACCGATGATGCTGGCCGTTATCACAATTCTCTTCTGCCAGATGAGCTCCTGCTCGGGCGAGAAAGGCGATGCCGAGCTTGACACGCTTGATAAAAGATTCAGTTACGCCATGGGCTACGAAGCGGTGGGGGTTATCAATAATCTGGAAACCGTGACAATAGACGAAAAAGCTTTCATAAAAGGCATCAGAGACGCTTTTGGCAACGTTCTTCCGCAGTTAACCCAGCAGCAGGGACTTGACGCCAAATCCTTGGTTTTTGAAAGAGAGCGGATCCATAAAAATCAAAAAATCATGGGAGACACGGTAAAGAATCTCTCCGAACAGAAAGAGTTTCTGGAAAAGAATAAAAGCCTGGAGGAAGTTAAGGCCACAGCCAGCGGCCTGCAATACAAAATCCTGGGAAAAGGAGACGGCCCCCGGCCCGCGCCCGAAGATTACGTCACCATCAACTCCCGGGCGAGGCTGCTTGACGGCACCCTGGTAAAAAGGCTGTCCACGGTGGAATTTCCCGCCATTACCCCGGTAAAAGGCTCTCTTCCTTTCTGGAAAGAAGCGCTGGCTCTCATGCCGACAGGCAGCCAATACCGCTTTTTCGTTCCTTCGGCGCTTGCTTACGGAGAAACCGGCAACTTCATGGATGGTGGCTGCGTCGGCCCAAACCAGTTGATTATTATCGACATTGAATTGCTGGAGATAAAAAAACCAACCGGGTCCTTAAAAAAACAGATGCCAACTAAAGCAATATCCGAGAGTGGACGGTCTTGAAACAATTTCGACTCTTTCTGGTCAATGTCGGTAAAAGGCAGGTTGAATTTCCGTTAGTCACGCCGCCACTGGGCATCATGTCCCTGGCGGCCTACATCCGGTCGAAATTCAACGCCGAAATAATGCTGGTAAACCAGAAAATCGACAATTGTTCCAATGACCGCATCATCTATAAAGCCATTGAATTTCAGGCCGACATAATCGGCCTGAGCGCGACCACGCCCACGGCTCACAACCTCTCCTACCTGACCCGCATCTTAAAAACGATCCTGCCCCGGGCGCTCATCGTAATCGGAGGGCCCCATGTCTCCGCCTTTGAATCCAGGTCGCTGGAAGGCAACTGCGCCGACGTCGGGGTGCCCCGGGAAGGAGAGCTGGCCCTGGAACAGATCATCCGGGCTTTTTTTGAGGGAAACTCCTTCGCGGGAATACCGGGAATATACTGGCGGGACGCGAACGGCGACATCATCGTCAATCCCGGCGCCATCCCTTTTATCAAAGATATCGACACGCTGCCGCCGCCGGCTTATGACCTGATCGATCTTGCACCTTATTGGAAGACCCAGTCCATGCCTCCCCTGCCGACCCGCAGATACGCCTCACTGTTTTCCAGCCGGGGATGCCCCTACCATTGCATATACTGCCATCGCATATTCGGAGATGTCCTGCGTTGTCATTCCGCGGAGCGCATAGCCGATGAAATGTCCTGGCTGCAAAACAGATTCAACATCCGGGACTTCGAATTTCTGGACGATATCTTCAACCTGAATAAAAAACGGATGGCGGACCTGTCAGACCTGATCCACGACAGGGGGATAAAAACAAAACTGGTGTTTCCCAACGGCGTCCGCACCGACATTCTTACTAAAAAAGAAATCGACCTGCTGGCCGGTATGGGCATGTATTACGCCAGCTTTGCCCTGGAGTCCGGTTCCCCCCGGATTCAAAAAGTGATCCGGAAAAACCTGGATATAAACCGGTACATCGAAAACGTGAACTACGCGGCCTCACTGGGCATCGTCGCCAACGGATTCGCCATGATGGGCTTCCCCACGGAAACCGAAGAGGACCTGCGGATGACCATCGACGTCACCTGCCGCTCCAAACTTCACACCGTGTCTTATTTCACGACCACGCCTTTTCCCAACACGGAAATGTATCGCATGGCCGAAGAAAAATTCCCGGAACGGCTGAACCGCATCAACTATAATGACATGGAATATGCCGGTCTGGCCGTAAATCTGTCCGATATGCCGGACCAGGTTCTGTTCGCTTATCAGCGCCGGGCTAACAGAAGGTTTTTTCTGAACCCCGGCCGGATCGCCCGCCTGGAAAGAGACTATCCCCATCCTTACAAGCTTCCGCTTTCCCTGCCGACATTCACCCGCCGCGCCCTGAAAGGGCTTTACCGGCCTAAACATTCCTGAAGGCCTACAGCATCCTGGTAGCGGCGGACACCCAGGCGGCCAGATTTTCTCCGGTCCACCGCAGAAAAACTTTCATCTCTTCCGGGCACCAGCCCGGCGTCATATCCGCGGCTTTCTCCTCCAGAAACACCGCCAGCTGCCGGGTCCGCTCCGCGATATCCGAAGCAACGGGGCGAAACCCGGACTTGAGAATGCCCACCAGCCAGTCGGTCAACATCATGCCCCAGTATTCATGGCGCAAATCGTCCAGGCAGTTATGCGGATTCCGCCGGTGATCCACGACCGGCAGGCCGAAGGCAACATGATAAGGCGTGTCGCGCAGCACCGCCTGCAGAAAATACCCCCCCCAGATATCGCCGTACCGCTGAATGCTTCCGCCCGGGACCGGCCGTCCCATGGGAACGCAGCAATAGGCCGGAATCAGCTCCCGGACGATGCTCATGTTCTGACCGCTTATCGGCATCCAGGTATCATGCGCCAGAACATATCGTTCTCGGCCCGTATAGGCCAGGCTGATCACGGGGCCGTTCAGCCAGGTGACGGCGTCCAGATCCGGAGAGCCGGTCCAGAGGCCCATATTCACCCCCGGCCTGGCGCCATCGGGAAGATCAACCGCGTCCACCCCGGGAGTCGACCCGTTTCTCAGCAAAAAGGGGAATCCCCGGGGGTAAATCCGTTGGCCGCGGCTTAATCGAAGATGCTCGCAGACGTTATAAAACCCGGTAGCGCTGCTGAGCGCCGGGCCGGTTCGAATGGCGCCGGTATTTCCGTGACCGGCGATAAAATCCGAGTCCCGCGGGAAATTGTCGTCATCAATGGTGATCAGCGTCCGACAGCCCTCTTCCAGAGCCCGCAGATAGCCGATATTGCGCCTTGTCTCATTATCAACCGGCAGGCGGCGACAAAAATCGGAACACCTCCGGCCCCACTCTTCCTGAGCCTCCAGATCGAAAAAAACGGTTTCCAGCCCTTTGCGGGTCAGCGCCCGGGCATAGTCCGCGGCCGCAACCGGCGTTTTCCGGTCCCCGACGATCCAGATCTTGACCTCGTCCAGATGTCCGAACCGGCTGATATTGTCAAAATAACAGTCCAGCGCGTCCGGCACGCGAATGGTCGTCAGCACGATGTGAAAAGGTTTTGGATTCATCTTTTTGAAACAAACGCTAAAATGTTGCGGCTTCAAATCAAAACTTTGTTTGCCATCAGGCCCTATTCTTTATATAGTATTTTTATTTTTAATAATAAACTTGTAAAAAGTCAAAATTGAATACCAAAGACAAAAAGTTTAAAATAAAGGCGTCGCAAATCCGAAGGAATGCAGCGCTGAGCAAAACGGAGGCCGATCATTCAACTGTCCATATTGATCACCGTCTATTCGGAAGAAAAATCTCTGGAAGAGACTATTCAACGGCTGCTGCAAAATGACAGGAATTATATCCACGAAATCATCCTGATGGTCTCGCCGTTGTCTTCCGGTCGGTGCCTGGAAATATGCCGCGCACTGACCGCGAAATACCCGGTGGTAAAATTCCGATTACAGAATAAACCCGGCGTGGGTCGGGCGATCCGGGAAGGAATGGCGATTGCGACCGGCGACTATATCGCCATCATGTCCGCGGATCTTGAGACCGAACCTGAGGCAATCGGCCGCATGGTAAAAAAGATCGAAGAGACAAACTGTGAGGCGGTCATCGCC
>CAYSMV010000143.1:0-7436 GCA_964432245.1 uncultured Desulfobacterales bacterium | reverse complement strand
GCGTCGGTCTTGCCGTGGACCGGCAGCGGCGCCCGGACCGTACGCCCCCCGAAGGCCTCATTGATGCACTGCATGCCCAGGCAGACGCCCAGGATCGGCAGCTTATCATGAAAAGCGCGGATAATTTCGATGGACAGACCGGCCTGTCGCGGCGATTTCGGGCCGGGGCTGATGACCAGGTAATCCGGCCGCGTCAGCCCGATCTCTTCGATGGTGACGCAGTCGTTGCGGCGGACTATTATGTCAAGGCCGGACAAAAGGAACAACTGCACCAGATTATAGGTAAAGGAATCATAATTGTCGATCATGAGCAGTTTTTTCATTGTCTATCTCTTCGTTCCGGGGATAAAAAAAGCCACCTCAGACTTCAGAGTCTGGGTGGCCGTAACCTGTTTCATAACTCTTTGCGATATTGATTTTGATATTTTTAATATCAGCCGGCAGAAGAGAATTCAACAAAAATTTCTTCTGTCTATAACAAATCGGTATTTTCGGTTCCTCATCGGAGAGGGGAATTTTATTTTTTTGAAAACGCGAAGTCCAGGACCTCATCCATGGTGGTGGCATAATGAAAGGTCAGGTCTTTTTTTACCTTGGCCGGAATTTCGTCCGTATCCTTTTCGTTGGCCGCCGGGAGGACAACCTCTATTATTCCGGCACGGTGGGCCGCGATAACCTTTTCCTTGATCCCCCCCACGGGCATGACCTTGCCCCGCAACGTGATTTCACCGGTCATGGCCAGCTTGTTCCGGACGCGTTTGCCGGCCAGCAGAGAAACCAGGGCGGTCAGGATGGTGACTCCGGCCGAGGGGCCGTCCTTGGGGATGGCGCCGGAGGGGACATGAATGTGAAAATCTTTTTCTTCATAGAAGTCTTCGTTGATGTTATATCGTCTGGCGTTGGCCCGGATAAAGCTCAGAGCGGCCATGGCCGATTCCTTCATGACATCCCCGAGCTGGCCGGTCAGGGTCAGGCCTTTTTTGCCTTTCATGGACGTGGCCTCGATAAATAGAAGCTCACCGCCAACCGGCGTCCAGGCAAGACCCATGACGACCCCCGGGGACAATGATTTTTCACCGACTTCCGAGGTATAACGGACAGGGCCGAGGTATTCATGCAGATCTTTAACTTTTATGGCTGGCGGCACCCGAATACCTTCCGCGATCTTGGCGGCAACTCCCCGACAGACCGAAGCGATCTCCCTTTCCGCGTTACGCACCCCGGCTTCCCGCGTGTAGTCGGAGATGATACGACCAATGGCGTTTTTTGAAAATGAAATCTGGCCGGCGGTCAGTCCGTTTTCTTTTCTTTGCCGCGGGATCAGATAATGCGTCGCTATTTTTATTTTTTCTTCCAGGGTATATCCCCGCAGTTCGATAATTTCCATTCTGTCCCGCAGAGCCGGGGGGATGGTGTCGGTGATGTTGGCGGTGCCGATGAACATTACCCGGGAAAGGTCAAAGGAGACGTCCAGATAGTGATCGGCAAACGAGTAATTCTGCTCCGGGTCGAGCACTTCCAGCAGCGCGGAAGAGGGGTCTCCCTTGAAATCAGCGCCGACCTTGTCTATTTCATCCATCATGAAGACAGGATTGTTTTTCCCGGCCTTTCTCAACTCCTGGATAATCCGTCCCGGCAGCGCTCCCACGTAAGTACGTCGGTGGCCGCGGATTTCCGCTTCATCCCGGACGCCGCCCAGAGAAATTCTAACGAACTTGCGTCCCAGGGCGCGGGCAATGGACCGCCCCAGCGAGGTTTTGCCGGTTCCGGGAGGCCCGGCAAAGCAGAGGATCGGCCCCTTGGAGCCGGGGTTTAATTTTCTTACGGCCAGATATTCCAGGATTCTTTTTTTCGGTTTTTCCAGGCCGAAATGGTCTTTATCCAGAATGGTTCTGGCCGCTTTAATATCTAGGCTGTCTTCCGAACTTTCGTTCCAGGGCAGTTCCGTCAACCAGTCGAGATAGGTCGATGAAACGGTATATTCGGAAGAAGCCGGGTGCATGCGGGAGAAGCGGTCAAGTTCCCGCATGGCGGCCTTATGGGCTTCTTCGGGCATTTTTTTCGCCTCGATTTTCGTTTTGTACTCTTCCACCTCCAGGCTGGTATCGTCTTTTTCGCCCAGTTCTTCCCTGATCGCCTTTAACTGCTTGCGCAGGTAAAACTCTTTCTGCTGCTGGTTCATGTCTTCTTTGACCTGGGATTGAATCTTGTCTCCCAGTTTCAGCACTTCCACCTGATGGTTGGCCAGTCTGGTCGTTTTTTTCAGCCGTTCTTTAATGTCCAGAGTGGCCAGGATGCTCTGTTTGTCTTCCAGGGTGCAATTGATCGTGGATGTGATCATGTCCGCCAGCATACCAGGCTCTTCAATAGTGGCAGACATGGCCCCGAGTTCATTTGGGATGACCGGGGAAATACGCACGATATCCTGGAATATTTTCATCAGATTGGCCATCAGGCCCTCGATCTCCTTGTCCTTTTTTTCAGATTCCATGACCGGCTCTATGATGCCTTCCATAAAGGGGTTTTCTCTGATGATTTTCTTGATCTTGATCCGGTTCAATCCCTGTATCATGAGATGAATTTTCCCTTCTTCATCCTTGGCCATTTTAAGGATCAGGGAAATGGTGCCTATATCATTCAGATCTTCAGGGAGATAGTGATTCTTTTTTTCCTGGGTCTTTACGGACACAAGGCCGAGCATTCTGTTACCGGCCATAACGCTGTCAATCATTTTTGTGTATTCGCTTTGCGTAATGACAATCGGGATGACCATTCTGGGGAATAAAATTCCGTCGGAAAGCGGTATTAAAGGGGTTTTTTCCGGAAATTTTTCCGAGGCGGAATTATCGTTGGAGTCTTTCTGGCTCTCGTTGTTCATCTCTTTCTCCATAGTCGGCTTTTTTTATTCGATATCAGGTGAAGTCAATCTTAAAGGGCTATTCGTCGCCGTCTCTGATCGGGACTTTAAGCGATTTGCGGATACGCTGTTTGACCATGCTGATGTGAAGAATGCCGGAGGAAAGGGAAGCGGAGACTTGTTCCGTATCGATCGGCTTCGGGAGAAACAGGATGCGTTCAAATTTTCCGTACTGGATTTCCGCCAGGTAGAAGGTCGCCTCGCCGGCCAGGGATGGGGATCGTCGCTCGCCTGAAATTCTGACCGCCCGTTCATTTATTTCTATTTCCATGGATTCCTTGTCAACACCCGCTATGGTAGCGATGATCTTAATTTCATCGGCGGTTTCAAACAGGTCCATCTGAGGCTTCCAGGTTCTGCTTAACTGGGAAAATATGGGGTTGGCGGCGCCGAAGATATCATCTATTGTTCTTCGTAATCCCTTGCTGACCTGGTCAAGGTCAGTGCTCAGCCGAATTTTTATGTGATCCATTTCCCTCTCCTGTCTGATTTTTCGTGTGACGGTCTGTACCAAAAGTCTGATGACTTCGTAAAAGATCCTATTTTGACTTTTACGAGTCTATTTTCCATCCATAAATGGCCTTTTCCCGCCATCTCTGCGTCAAACTGCGGGCTTGCTTGTGCGGCATACGTCCAGTACGCCTCCGCGCAATCCCTTGTTTTCCTTGACCTTGCGAAAAAATCCACATTTCCGGATTAGAAACCTAAATTGTGTCATCCATAATAGATTGATGGACACGAGTCTATCAATTTTTATTTTATCTGGGTAGTATAAAATAATCCGGCGGAGTTGAAAAGTCCGGGGTCGTGATGGTCAGGGCCTATAATTTTCTTGACAGAAAAGCGGCTTGATGAATAAGATGGGACGAATTTCAGGACAGATGTGAGGCGCAAGTTGGTTGTTCTGTCTTTTGCCTGGCTCGCCTACCTTGCAGCGGAGGCTTTGATGACACGTAAGGATCTCGATATTTCTCAATTTTTGAAAAAACAATCAGTCCGGCGGGTGATCAGCGAAGTCAGTCCGGAAATGGAGGCTCGTCGTAAATTTATTCCGGATCGGTGTGATGCGTTTACTGGAACATATACGGCAGTTCACAGTGTCCCCGGTTTCAAATTCACGATTGATAAGGAAGCAAAACAGCGGTTGCCGGACATAATTAACAATACGGTCCAGCAGGTGTATCGGGAAGATTCGCCGTCCGAGGATTTCAAGGAAAAATACAATAGCCGTCGCAATATCGGGATTGTTTTTTCCGGCGGCCCAGCGCCCGGTGGACACAACGTCATTGCCGGTCTTTTCGATGCGGCCAAAAAAGCCAATCCGGAAACAAGGATATTCGGCTTTATCCTCGGCCCTGACGGGGTTATCGAAGGGGAATACGTGGAAATAACGGCCGATATGGTCGACAGTTATCGCAACCTGGGCGGTTTTTCCATGATTAAAACCGGCCGCACCAAAATCGATACCCGGGAAAAAATGGCCATGTCCCGGCAGACCTGTAAGGAGATCGGGCTTGACGCGCTGGTGATCGTGGGCGGCGATGATTCCAACACCAATGCCGCCTTTCTTGCTCAGGAGCTGTTTGAAGACGGCATTCAGGTGATCGGCGTGCCCAAGACGATTGACGGGGATATCCAGGTTCGGGACGATGAGGGTCGCGTGCTGTGCGCCATGTCTTTTGGTTTTCATACCGCTGCGCGCGCTTTTGCCGGCCAGATCGGCAACCTCTGCACGGACAGCAGCTCGGATGTCAAATACTGGCATGTGTGCAAGGTGATGGGACGGGTAGCCAGTCATCTGGCTCTGGAGGTGTCGCTGCAGGCGCATCCCAACCTGACGTTTGTTGGAGAGGATCTCGCGGACTACGTGGATACCAGCCGGCTGGGCAAAACCGATCAGGAAGGGCATGTGGATTACAGCGCTTATGGTATGACACTGCGACATCTTTCCCGGGTGATCTGCGATGCGATAGTCAGACGGGCGGCCGTGGGAAAAAATTACGGGGTTATGGTGATTCCCGAGGGTCTGTTGGAATTTATCAATGAAATACAGGTTTTTATTATAAAACTTAATACCATTATCGCGGAATACAATAACACTCACGATACCCACTTTCATGATGATTTTCTTCTGCTTGAAGATAAACTGGACTACCTGCGCCGGCAGGCCAGACGATCCCGGGAACAGGGGGGCTTCACCGTATGGAACACCCGGGACGACGATCTGTTTAATGATATCCCTCCGTTTTTCCAGGAGGGATTGCTCATGGAGCGGGACAGCCATGGCAATTTCCCCTTCTCCCAGGTGGTGACCGAAAAGGTTATTATGGGACTGGTCAAGGATTATCTGGACACGCTGAAGGAGAAAGGAGAATACCGGATCGGCATCAAAAAGGAGTATTACGAAGAGACCATGACCAAGGCGGGCCAGGATCCGGAATATTTCGGGCCGCTGCTGTTTAAAAACTGGAAAGCCGATTACCTGCTTTTTAAAAATAGTATCATGTCGTTAAAAACCTTGACCGCCGAACTGATCAAGGAAGGCGCTATTTTAGAGAATGAAACAGTGCCGACCGCGGTGGAAAAAATTTATAAACAATCGATTCCCAAGTTTAAGACACAGGAACATTTTTACGGTTATGACGGCCGGGGAAACGATCCGACTCGATTTGACTGCACCTATACGTATAACCTGGGCATGACCGTTTTTTCGCTGGTGGCCAACGGCGTTACCGGCCAGATGGCGGCGATCAAGAATCTGGAAAAGGGCTTTTCCAAATGGGTGCCGCTGGGTATTCCCATCGCGCCGCTGATGCGCTTGGAAGAGAGAATGGGAAAGCTTTCTCTGGTCCTGGAAAAGAGTCTGGTCGACATTGATTCCCCGGCATTCCTCACGGTAAAGGGCCTCAGGGAGGAATGGCTGGCCGCCAATCCCGGTGAAGATAAATTCAGAAAACCGGCGTCCATATCGCTGGATACGAATCATGAAGAAGACAGGCCGCTGACCCTGCTTCTTAATTCGCTGTCCGAGTAGTTCGTCAATCCTCAAAAGTTTTATAACCTGACATTATTGTTCAGAATAAAATTTTTGCGGTTTTACGAAAATATGTTTTTCGCTTTTTGGCGTGCCTGGAACAAGGGATTTTTTTAAGTAAATCTTCCGCTTTTATGAAGACCATTGTTGATATGATGAAAAGCCTTATTTCCGGATGATTCCGGGCAAGAGTGATCCGGGTTGGCAAATCACGATAACCAGGGAGAACAGGACATGGGCGATGAGATTTATAACAAGCTGGCCGAAGTGCTGGACACGCTGCCGAACGGGTTTCCCCGGACGCAAAGCGGGGTTGAGATCAAGCTGCTGAAAAAAATGTTTGAACCGGACGAGGCGGAATTGTTCTGCGAGTTGAAGCTTAATTTTGAAAATGTGGAACAGATCTCGAAACGAACGGGGCGACCCCTGGGAGTGCTTGAAAAAAAGCTGGATGCCATGTGGCGGCGGGGCCTGGTGTTCGGCGTCAACCTCGGCGGCACGCATATCTATAAACTTCTGCCCTGGGTGTTCGGCCTTTATGAATTTCAGATCGACCGCATGGACAGAGAGTTCGTGGAGCTGTGTGAAGAATATATGCCGCATTTCGGGTCGCAGTTTTTTCAACATGGCCCGGCTCTGATGCGGACCATCCCTATTGAAGAGAAATTGACCGACTCCCAGGAAGCGCTGCCGTATGACAGGGTTTCGGCTATTATTGAGAATGGCCGGGACTTTGCGGTCAACGATTGCATCTGTAAAAAAGAGCGGCGCCTGCTGGGTAAGGGATGCGACAAGCCGCTGGAGGTCTGCCTGGCTGTCGCGCCGGTACCCGGCGTGTTTGATGATCATCCCTGGGGACGGCAGATTACCAAGGAAGAGGCCTATGCCGTTCTGCAGAAAGCGGAGGAGGCCGGGCTGGTCCACCTGTCCAGAAACGTGGTGAATGGCCAGGATTTTATCTGTAACTGCTGCGGATGCTGTTGCGGCGTTCTGCGGCCTATTAATGAATGGCACATTGATCCGTCGCTGATGATCAAGTCCAATTATTTCGCGCGGATCAATGCCGATGAATGCACTGGCTGTGGCGTCTGCGCCGAAGAAAGGTGTCAGATCCAGGCCGTTGTTGAAGACGGCGATGTCTTCCGGATTCTTGAAGAGAGATGTATCGGATGTGGTCTGTGCGTTACCACCTGTCCCACGGGAGCAATAACGCTGATCGCCAAAGAGCCTGCCGCGCGCGAAATGCCTCCGGCAGACGAAGACCAGTGGTTCGAAATAAGGGGCAAATCGCGGGGGGTGGATTACAGCCAATATATCAAGTGATGCCATGAAAAGCGAGAAATCATTAAGGTCAATGCTCGGCGCACTGGCCGGCGTCATGGGCATGGAGGCTTTCTGGGGATTCAACAAAACCATCCGGAAACAACTGGGCGTTGTGAACCTTTTCAGGATACTGGGAAAGGCGACGGCCAGCGGCGGTCTTCG
>CAYSMV010000142.1:0-4218 GCA_964432245.1 uncultured Desulfobacterales bacterium | reverse complement strand
AGCGATTGTCTGCTTAATAATCAGCCGATTCCCGCTTCGACGAATATTCAGTATAAAATCGCCACCAAGCTTGTCTTCAGTAAACTGCAGGCCGCCCTGGGCGGCCGGGTCCGCTGGTGCGTGTCCGGCGCCGCGCCGCTGAATCCGACCATCGCGAAATTTTTTCACGCCGCCGGTATTCTGGTTCTTGAAGGACTGGGCATGAGCGAAAACACCTCTTTTACCAACGTTAACCGATTTGATAATTACCGCTTCGGCTGGGTCGGGCAACCCGGTCCGGGTATTGAACAGAAAATTGCCGAAGACGGAGAGATCCTGTTCCGGGGACGGAACGTCATGAAGGAATACTATAAAATGCCGGAAGAGACGGTCAAAACCATAGATAAAGACGGCTGGCAGAGCAGCGGTGATCTGGGTGAAATCGACGCCGATAATTTTCTTAAAATTACGGGGCGCAAAAAAGAACTGATCATCACCGCCGGCGGGAAAAATATTGCTCCGGCCGCTATTGAGGGTGTTATCGCTACTTCAAAATATATCAACCAGGTATTTGTGATCGGGGATAAGCGAAAGTACCTGACCGCGCTGGTCACTCTGGATCAGGAAAACATTACCGAGTATGCCAGGGGAAACGGCCTTTCTTACAAAGGTATGGACGATCTGCTGAAAAATAAGGCCGTTGTTGATTTGATCGAGAAGGAAGTAGCCGAGAAAAACAAGGAATTCGCCTCGTTTGAATCAATCAAAAAGGTCACCATCGTGCCGGAGTTTACCATTGAAAACGGTTTGATCACGCCGACCTTCAAGGTGAAAAAGAATATTGTGCAGGAGCGGTACAGGGATGAGATCGCGGCTATGTATCCAGGCGAATAGAGGTTACATTTCTATTCCGTTGATCAGCGCCCCGCAATAGGCGCAGCGGCTGTTTTCGATGTGATAACTTTTTATATTGTAGAACCCGGCCCGTTCGACAATAATTTCTCCGCATTGCGGGCAGTAGGTGTTTTCTCCGGCATGGCCGTGGACATTCCCGATGTAAACGTATTTTAAACCGGCCTTCAGACCGATATCGCGCGCTTTAACCAGGGTGCCTACCGGAGTCGGCGATACGTTCATAAGATTGTAAGTCGGATGAAACCGGCTGATATGCCAGGGGGTTTCCGGGCCCATCTCATTGACAAGGAATTCGGCCAGATTTTTAAGCTCCAGTTCGGTGTCGTTTTTCCCCGGTATCACCAGCGTGGTGACTTCCACGAAAACCCCTCTGGATTGAAAATACTTCATGCTTTCTTTGACCGGTTCCAGTTGCGCTTCACACAACTCCTTATAAAAATTATCGCTGTAGCTCTTCAGGTCGATATTGGCCGCATCAAGATAAGGCGCGATCATTTCGATGGCTTCGGGCGTCATATAGCCGTTGGTAACAAAGATGTTTTTAAGGCCCTTCTCATGGGCCAGTACGGCCGTGTCGTAGCAGAACTCAAAATTCACGGTCGGCTCGGTATAGGCGATGCTCCGGCATTTGTTTTTCTGGGCGTCATCGACGATGTCGGCGGCCGAGAAAATATTTTCACCTGTTCTGCCGGACTCCCTGGGCATCTGGGAAATTTCGGCGTTCTGGCAGAAAACGCACCTGAAATTACAGCCGGCAGCGCCGATGGAATAGGACAGGCTTCCCGGCATGACGTGGAACAGAGGTTTTTTCTCAATCGGATCGGGATTGATGGCGACCAGCCTGCTGTATATCAGCGTTTCCAGAATGCCATTCACGTTCTGTCTGACTTTACATCTGCCGAATCCATTGTTATTAATGACACACCGGTGATGGCAGAGGTGGCATCGGACCTTAGAATCTTCAAGTTTTTCATAAAACAGTGCTTCCACGATGGCTCCTCATTTTCTTGGGTGTTACTCTCTCCGCGTTCATGGTTTCGGTCGACATGCTGCCGACCAGGGTGCCGGCTTTTTTTTGCGGTGCGTATTTCAAGGCCAGGGGCCGTGTTCTGAACCGGGGCACCAGCAGGGCGGAAACACCGGCGAACGCCCCGAAAGGAAATCGTTTTATCAAATTTGCGGATTCGATTTTCCGGAAGATTCTGCCCTCGCTGAAAGGCAGATGGCAGATGGTTTTCCACTGGACGGGAACATCGCCCATGATCTCTCTGATTTCCGCCTTTAATTCCCAGACGCTGAAAAACCTGGCTTTATTGTAAATCGTTTCGGAAAAGACCCCCCTTACCCGGCGTTCTATTCCTTTTAACGCATACCGGTTCATAACACCAATAAAAATTTTATCCCTGGCGACCCGGCAGGCCTCCCGCAGCGCGGCCCGCGGGTCATCCACAAACTCCAGGGAAGCGAAAAAAACCGCGTGATTAAAGGAATTGTCCCCGAAGGGGAGATCTTCCGCGAATCCGCGATAAAGATCGGCGCGATGGCTTACCCGTTTATAAGCGACATCCAGCATGTAAGGAGAGGGATCGATTCCCGTGACATTCAGTCCTTTGTCCAGGAGAGTGAGCAGGCTGGTGCCGATGCCGCAGCCGATATCAAGCACCGCTTCTCCGGGAACGGGCTTGAGCATATCGCACATCAGCTCCCCCTCAAGGCGCGCGATATAGCCATGGCATCGGTCCTGGCGCTCTTTTTCAAAAGCCTTTGACTCTTTCTGATTAAATACGTACCCCATAGGTTGAAAATAAAGCAGTCGCCGGATTTTATCAAGCAAAACTATTATTTACAGCTTCCCGATTCTTTTTTTGATGTTTCGCTGCTTCCGGGATAAACGAAAGCTGGGACCCTTTTTTCTGGTTGTGACCGGCGAAAGAGGATGATCATCGTCATCTTCCGGCAACGCTTCTCCGGTTGCTTCCGATAAGGGATAAAGCTTGCTTTCAAAGGCCTCTGAGCTGATTGCCGTGGCGCCCTGGGCCGCGGCAAAATCCGCGATTTCTCTGTCCGAGCTGACGATCAGGGCCTTTTCCCTTTCCCGGGCGGCCAACTGTTTAATGACCGCGTCGGCCGTCTGTCCGATCGCTGAAAAGATTATTTCAACGCCCCGGACTTTTTCTTTGCGCGTAAAATCGGAAGGGGCCCGGGCGCCGTCAAAAACGATTGTTACGGCATGGGCTCTGCGTCGTTTGTAAGCGGCCAGGCCGTCAATGAGAACCTCCCGTTCCTGCTGCAGATCCCGGGCGTTCAGAAGACGGGAGGCCGTTGACTGACGGATGAAATTATACCCGTCGATGATGATATGGACCGCCATAAGCCTGACAGGTTAGGTTACGACTTATCCAGCATTTCCAGCAGCCGGTTGAGGTCATCATCGCTGTAAAACTCGATTTCGATCTTTCCCCGGCGGCCTTTTCTTATGATGCGCACTCTGGTGCCGAACACGCGGGAAAATTTTTCGGCCAGGCTTGAAAGATGGGTATTAACGCTGTCGGTGACCGGTTTAGACGGGGAAGCGGCGGTTTTCGAAAAACTCGCATTTTGTTTGATCAATGCTTCCGTCTGCCTGACCGAGAGGTTTCTGGCCAGGACGGCCTTCCAGACGGCGTTCTGCTGCTGCGGCGTTTTCGCCGCCAGTAATGCCCGGGCATGCCCCATGCTCAATTTTCCATCGGTAATGCTCTTCCGGATGTGATCGGGCAACTTGCGCAAACGCAGCAGATTGGTGACGGTTGTCCTGCTTTTGCCTACGCTCCCGGCGACCTGCTCCTGTGACAAGCCGAATTCCGATACCAGCCGATGGTATACTTCGGCCTCTTCAATGGGATTCAAATTTTCCCGCTGCACGTTTTCCACAATGGAAAGAACAAGATGCTGCCTGTCGTCAATCTCCCGGACAATGACCGGCACCTGCCTGAGCCCGGCCATTTTAGCGGCTCGCAGCCGCCTTTCTCCGGCGACAAGTTCAAAGCCGGCTCCGTCCCTGCGCACCAGAATCGGCTGGATTATGCCTTCCCGCCGGATAGAGTCGGCCAGTTCCGCCAGTTCCTGCTGTGAGAATACGCTGCGGGGCTGATACCTGTTGGGAGATATTTCATTAATATCACACAGGAAATAGTCGTTTTCCCCTCCGGCAACGGATTGGATATCAGGGAAAAGCGCGTCCAATCCCCTGCCCAGCGCTCTTTTTTTCCGCGAATTCTCGGGTTTTGGGGTTTTTGACGGTTTCATCGGCTTTTTTAAAATCATTTTTATGATCGCGCCATA
>CAYSMV010000141.1:0-2493 GCA_964432245.1 uncultured Desulfobacterales bacterium | reverse complement strand
CCTCCCGTTCATCGCGTCTGATTATGCCGTCAGACGCAGAAAATTTTTAAGGATGCGTTTGCCCTTGGGCGTCATGATCGACTCCGGGTGAAACTGAATGCCCTCCGTGGGATGGGTTTTATGGCGAAGGCCCATGATTTCACCGTCACCGGTTTCAGCGCTGATTTCCAGGCAGGCGGGCAGGCTTTTTCTTTCAACCGCCAGGGAATGATAGCGCATGGCCTCAAACGGTGAGGGTATGTTTTCAAAAATCGTCCTGCCATCAGTGGAAACCGAAGAGGTCTTGCCGTGCATGAGCGTTTTGGCCGCCACCACGACTCCCCCGCAGGCCTCGGCAATACTCTGGTGCCCCAGGCAGACGCCGAGAATCGGCACCTTACCGGACAAAGCCCGGATCAGGTCCAGCGATATCCCCGCCTCCGCGGGCCGGCCCGGTCCCGGAGAGATCACCAGGTGCGACGGTTTCATGTCGCGGACCTCGGCCACGGTCCTGGCGTCGTTCCTGATGACCGTTACCTCGGCGGAAAGCATCCGCAGATATTGCACCAGATTATAGGTAAAGGAGTCATAATTGTCTATCATAAGAATCATGATCGTCTCCCGTTATAAAATTGCCGCAACGTCTCATAAGCTTTCCGGCGGATTTCCGCCCGCCAGTTGCAACGCCTTCTGAATGGCCATGGCCTTGTTGACGGTTTCCACCCTTTCGGCCTCCGGATCCGAATCCGCGACAATGCCGGCTCCGGCCCGGACCGTCAGGCGCCCCTTTTCAACGCTGGCGGTACGGATGGTGATGGCCAGGTCCATGTTGCCGGAAAAGGAAACATACCCCACGGCGCCGCCGTATGGCCCCCGGGGATCTTCCTCCAGTTCGCTGATGATCTGCATGGCGCGGATCTTGGGGGCTCCGGACAGGGTGCCGGCGGGGAAAGTAGCGGCCAGCAGATCCCAGGCGTCATGCTCTTCCCGCAGGTCGCAACAGATGTTGGAAACCAGATGCATGACATGGGAATAACGTTCCACCACCATCAGGTCGGTTACCTGCACGGTCCCGGTAACGGCCACCCGTCCCAGATCGTTTCGCCCCAGGTCAACCAGCATCAGATGTTCCGCGCGCTCCTTTTCGTTTTTCAGCAGTTCATCGGCCAGCGCCCGGTCCGCCTGTTCGGTTCCCCCGCGGGGCCTGGTGCCGGCGATGGGCCGCAGGGTGGCCTTGCGGTTCTCCAGGCGCACCATCGTCTCCGGCGAAGAACCGATCAGAGCCATATCTCCGATATGAAGAAAATAAAGATACGGTGAAGGGTTGATGTACCGCTGGGCCCGGTACAGGGTCCACAGGTCCGGCGCGGGCGAACAGGAAAAGGGCTGGGAAATGACCGCCTGGATAATGTCTCCCCGCCGGATATGGCCTTTGGTGATCCTGACCTTTTCCCGAAAGGAGTCTTCCGCGTATTCAGCGGTAACCGCACAGAGGTCGACCGGGCGGCCGGCGCCCGCCTCGACCGGCAACGGGCCCTGAACCAGGGACAGCAACGCGCCAAGCCGGTCCTGCGCGGCGTCAAAGGCCGCTTGCAGCCCGGTTTTATCGCTTTCCAGTCCCCCGGTAAAAACGATCACCAGCGCCACCAGGGTGTGCCGGATATTATCAAAAATAATCAGTTCGTCCGGTATCATGAAGTCGGCCAGCGGCTTATCCTCGGGCCAGCGGTTGTCGATGGCCTCAAAGAAGGAAACCGTTTCATAAGTAAAATATCCCACCAGCCCGCCCCAGAAGCGGGGCAGCCCCGGCACTTCCGCGGGCTTGTACCGGGCCATGATCCCTCGCAGCAGCGGCAGCGGATGGCTGTCGTGAAACAGGGTCTCCTTTGCTCCGTCTTCCTCTATTTCCACCCGCCGCCGGTAGACCCGGACGCGCGTCCTGGCCGATGCTCCCAGAAAACTGTACCGGCCCCATCGCTCTCCGCCTTCGGCGCTTTCAAAAAGGAAAACCGGGCCTTTCCCCTGGTAAACTTTCTTCAATAAAGAAACCGGCGTTTCCGTGTCCGCCAGAATTTCAGCGCACACCGGCACCACGTTGGCGGTTTCCGTTAAATTAAAAAAAGCCGCCTGATCCGGAAAGCTGCGTAACCGCATTACCCCTCCTTTTCCCTAAAAATCATAAGTAAATTCTTTTTCGGGCCGGCTTCTTTGGAAATCGGGCTTTAACAAAACCATAAAAAAAGCCCCGGCCTTTTTCCGTCCGCGGCTTTTTTCGCAAAAAAAAACCGCGGACGCTTTTTCCGGCTTGCCCACGGTTTTTGTTTTATTCTTTAAATTATTGCAGCAGATCAGACTCCGTCGGCAGACCACCAACACCAGGCCTGCCACCACCAGTTACCGTTATGCTTGCTGCTGCTTTTGTTTGTCTGTTGAATATTCATAAAAAATACCGTAAAACAATTTTGGTCTTCTTTTTAATATGGTATTAAAAAACCGATGTCAATAATATTTTTC
>CAYSMV010000140.1:0-6005 GCA_964432245.1 uncultured Desulfobacterales bacterium | reverse complement strand
AATGCATTTCGATCTTGATGATGCCGTCGCCCTGGCAGGCTTCACACCGGCCGCCTTTAACATTGAAGCTGAACCGTCCGGGCTTATATCCCCTGGCCCGGGCGTCGGGGGTCTCGGCAAACAGTTCCCGGATAAAGGTAAAAACGCCGGTATAGGTGCCGGGATTGGACCGGGGCGTCCGGCCGATGGGAGATTGATCGATATTGATAACCTTGTCGATCAGTTCGATGCCGGCGATCTCTTCATGCCGGCCCGGAAGCTTCCGGGATTGGTAAATTCTCTGAGCCAGCCTCCGGTAAAGGGTGTCAAGAACCAGCGTGGATTTACCGGACCCGGACACCCCGGTCACACAGATCAGAACGCCCAGGGGAAACGACACGTCAATCGCCTTGAGATTGTTCTGGCCGGCGCCGCGGACGACCAGGGCTTTATTGCCGGCCGGCCTGCGTTTTTCCGGCACGGGAATGGTCTTGCGGCCGGAAAAATATTGCCCGGTCAAAGAATCGGGCGCTTTTAAAAGTTCATCCGGCGGCCCGGCGAAAACAACCGACCCGCCCCGCAGTCCGGCGCCGGGGCCCATGTCCACCACGTGATCGGCCGCCATGATGGTTTCCCGGTCATGTTCCACCACCAGGACCGTGTTGCCCAGGTCCCGCATCTTCAACAGGGAAGAAAGAAGCCGCAGGTTGTCCCGCTGGTGCAGGCCGATGCTGGGCTCATCCAGGACATACAGCACGCCGGTCAGCTTGGAGCCGATCTGGGTGGCCAGGCGGATGCGCTGGCTCTCGCCGCCGGACAACGTGCCCGCGCTCCGGTCCAGGGTCAGGTAGGTCAGGCCGACGTCCGCCAGAAAACCCAGCCGTTCGTCGATCTCCTTTAAAACCGGCGCGGCAATCACTTTCTCCTTGCCGGAAAAGACCAGGCCGGCGAAAAACGCCCTGGCCCGGTCAATGGACAGGGCCGTGATCCGGGCGATATTGCGATCGCCGATGGTAACGGCGCTGCTGGCCCTGTTGAGCCTGGTTCCGTGGCATTCATCGCAGACCCGGAAATTCATGTACTGCCTCATCTCCTCCCGGGACCAGCTGGAATCGGTCTCCAGGTAACGGCGATGAAGGTTGGGAATAATGCCCTCAAAAGGCTTGGTATAGGTCACACGCCGGCCGCCCCTGTCCAGATAAAACGGTATCCGGGTCTGGCCGGAGCCGTAGAGCAAAACCTGCCGGAATTTTTCGGGCAGGTCCTTGAACGGGGTATAGATATCCACCCTGTAAAAACTCGTCAACGCGTCCAGGAACTCGGCAAACTGCACGGAATTGCGGTTGGCCCAGACCGCCACCGCGCCCTGCCGCAAAGACAGGTTCGGGTCCGGCACCAGCAAATCCGGATCAAACTCCATGACAGTGCCCAGGCCGTCGCATTTGGGACAGGCGCCCTGGGGGGAGTTGAAGGAAAAGCCGGCCGGCGTCAACTCCGGGCAACTGATGCCGCAATGCGGGCAGGCGGCTTTTTCGCTGAACAGCATGGTGCTCACGGTCTTTCCGGCCCGGGTGTCAAAAACTTCCACCACGGCCTGCCCTTCGGATTTGGACAGGGCCAGCTCCAGGGAATCGGCCAGGCGCTTTTCGATTTCAGGCTTCACGTGAAGCCGGTCGCAGACCACCTCGATGGTGTGCTTCCTGTTTTTTTCGAGCTTCGGTGCCGCTTCCAGCTCATACTGCTCGCCGTCCACCCGGATCCGGGCAAACCCCTCTTTTTTCAAACGGGCGAACAGCTTTTCATGCGACCCTTTCTGACCGGTCACCAGGGGCGAAAGAATAATAATAGCCGTGCCTGCCGGCAGGGAGAGAACCTGATCGACGATCTGATCGATGCTCTGGGACGAAATCGGCCGGCCGCATTGGTAACAGTGCGGCCGGCCGCAGCGGGCGAACAGCAGCCGCAGATAATCGTAGATTTCGGTGACCGTGCCCACCGTGGAGCGGGGGTTGTGACCGGCCGTTTTCTGCTCGATGGCAATGGCCGGGGACAATCCTTCGATCACGTCCACGTCGGGCTTGTCCATTCTTCCCAGAAACTGGCGGGCGTAGGTGGACAGAGACTCCACGTAACGGCGCTGGCCCTCGGCGTAAAGCGTGTCAAAGGCCAGGGAGGACTTGCCCGATCCGGACAGGCCGGTGATGACCACCAGTTTGTTCCGCGGCAGCGTCACATCGATATTCTTCAGGTTGTGCTGCCGGGCGCCTTTAATAATAATGGCATCCGTAGTCATGTCGTTCCCGTCCCGGCAACGGCCTGACGCGCCTGGTGAACCGCCATGCGCACGGCCGCCTTGAGGCTGTTGCAGCCTGCCTTGCCGGCGCCGGCGATATCATAGGCGGTGCCGTGATCCACGGAGGTGCGGATAATGGGCAGCCCCAGGGTGGTATTGACGCCGTCGTCAAAATGCAGCAGCTTGAGCGGAATCAGCCCCTGGTCATGATACATGCAGACGACCGCGTCGTAGCGCCCGGCCGCGGCGGCTACAAAAACGGTGTCCGGCGGAAACGGCCCGGCCAGGGCCAGGCCGGTGGTCTTTTCGGCGTTTTTCATGGCCGGCACGATGATCCGCGCCTCCTCGTCGCCGAACAGGCCTCCTTCGCCGGCATGGGGATTCAGACCGGCCACGGCAATGACGGGAGAGGCGATGCCGAACCGGGAGACCAGGCTCTCGGCCGTTATCTCCAGCACGGCCTGTATCTTTTCCCGGCTGAGCGCGGACGGCACCCGGGCCAGGGGGATATGAATGGTAACCAGCACCACCCGCAGGCGGTCGCCGGCCAGCATCATGGCGTACCGCTTGCAGCCGACGCGCTCGGCGATCAGCTCGGTGTGACCGGCATAGCGGCTGCCGCCCATCTTCAGCGCTTCCTTATTAATAGGCGCGGTGACCATGGCGCCGATTTTGCCCGCCACGGCCAGGTCGACCGCCGTGGTGATATAGGTTTCCATGTTATGGCCGGTCTCCGGCGTGGGTCTTCCCCATTTCACCGGCCCGGAAAAAGGCCCGGCCGGATTGAGCACATCGATAGTGCCGGGAACATATTGCCCGGCGTCCGGATCATTGACCGCATGAAAATCCGGCGACCGGCCGACAATCGCGGCGGCCCGTTTCAGGATATCGACATCGCCGATAACCAGCGGACGGCATTGGCTGTAGACAGCGGCGTCGGCCAGGGCGCCGACGATGATTTCAGGGCCGATGCCGACCGGGTCTCCCATGGTGATCGCGATCAGGGGAAGGGTTGCCATACCTTGTGTCCGTTTTTGAAGACAATGTAAAAAATATTTTATTCTACTGCCGGGAAGGCTCTTTTTCAAACAGAAACGAAACCGCGTCCTGGCCCTGGAGTTCGGAGACCAGGGCCACCGGCATCCGGCCCCAGACAAGCCGGCAGATTTCATCGATAACGATCATTTTCTGATACAGCCCCGGGACATCGGCGGACAGCCCGATGCGCCGGCCGGAAAGCAGGATGGTTTCCATGTTGCTTTTATGAAGCTGTTCCGTCAATTGCCGGCTGTGTTCGATCTGCTTCAGGCAATGACTCTTTTCCGCGCCGAAAATTTCAAAAACATCCTTCTCCGTTTTGTCTCGATCCAGAAGATCAAGGATAAGATCCAAATAAAAAAACCACCGGTCATTTTCAACCTCTCCGGACTTTTGGATAAATTCCAGTAAAAATGCCTTCCGCGTCTCGGTCAGGTC
This sequence comes from uncultured Desulfobacterales bacterium, assembly GCA_964432245.1. Classification (GTDB taxonomy): domain Bacteria; phylum Desulfobacterota; class Desulfobacteria; order Desulfobacterales; family Desulfosudaceae; genus JBFMDX01. The sequence continues at coordinate 2,257 of CAYSMV010000140.1, read as the reverse complement.
CAGCCGTGAATGACGGATCCTTGCCAAGGCCGTCAGCCGCTCCGGGTTCTCCGGCAGGCGCGTTTCAAGCGCGGCGCGAATCTCCGGAGCGATCAACCGCGTCAGGTTGAGTCGGCTCAGAAAACGCCGCCGACAGGAAACCGGCACGGAAAAAGAAACGACCGCCGTCAATCCGGCCAGGCGTACGCTGGTTGACATTTTTTCGGGCAGCAACGAAAAAATTGTCTGGAGGTCCTTTTCATAAACAGCAACCCGCGCCAGAAACGCCTCCATCTCGCGGCGCAGCTCCAAATCCGGCGAAAGGATCAGGTCGATCAGTCCTTCCCGGTCGCAATTATCGTCATCGTTCAAGATGGTCTGCAGTCTCCGTTGATCGGGGTAATCAAAGGTGGAATTGATAAAATGAACGGTAGCCGCGTCCGCCTGGAATCCGGCGGCGAAAACATCCTGGATTTTCCTGGCCAGCTTTCGGCAATGATCATATCCGGTATTCATTAATAAAAAACGCCTTTGACCACATCGATTATCATTTGAAAAATCCGGGCCGTCATGTCCGCATGTCACTCACGTATAAACGGAAAACACGGGGACATTGTCTGATGATTATGATAGGATACCTGCCGCCCGCGAGTCAATCGCCGGAGCCTGAAAATTGCGGAATAAAGCCATGAATCGTTCATTTTTTTTTGCAGGTCTGGCTGTAGCCCTGATATTGGCCGGCCTTCATCATGCCGGCGCGGAACAGGCCTTTGAGCGGAGCCTTTACGGCCCGGCGGAACAAACCGGCGCGATTACCGACCCGGAAATCAACGAGGCCTCGGGCATGGCCGCTTCCCTGCGGGATGATACCCTGCTGTGGATCGTCAACGACAGCGGCAACCCTTCGGCCCTGTTCGCCATCGGGCCTGACGGACAGACCCGGGCCAGATTCTCGGTAGCCGACGCCCCCAACTGCGACTGGGAGGACCTGGCCGCTTTTTTTCTGGATCAAACCCCTTGCCTGCTGATCGCGGACACCGGCGACAACCTGGCTGGCCGGGGCCGGTGCAGCCTGTTTGTCGTCGAAGAACCGGAACTGCGCAACACGCTCGAGAACCGGGAACAGGAGCTGCCGGTAAAATGGCAAATCCGCTTCACCTATCCGGACGGACCCCGCGATTGTGAGGCGGTGGCCGTTGACGTCTCTAACGGAAAAGTGCTGCTGCTCAGCAAGCGAAACCGGCCGCCGATCCTCTACGAACTGCCCCTGATACCCGCCTCAACGGAGACCGGCGAAATCGTGGCCACGGCCATCGGGCCGGTGACTTCCATCCCGCCGCCGACCGGAGAAGATCTCAGGAACCCCTACGGCTTTTCCTGGTCGCGTCCCACGGCCATGGATCTGTCGGCCGACGGCAACCGCCTGGTCATATTGACCTACAAGCATGCCTACGCGTATATCAAATCGCCGGAAGAATCCTGGAGCTCCGTCATCACAAAACCGCCCGCGATCATCCATCTGCCCCACCCGTCCACCGGCCTGCTGCCGATCAGGGAGGCCCTGTGCCTTCAGCCCCAAACCGGCGCCCTGTTTATCACCGGGGAGAAGGTCCCGGCGCCTGTCCTTCGCCTGAGTCCCATGCCCGGTTTACAAGAAGCGACCAGTCAAAAATGATGAACCCGTAAAAAATCTTACCCCGTCATTCCGGGCTCGACCCGGACGCCGGATCGCCGCCGCCGCCCAGCTTCGCGTAAAGCTCAACCTGGTTAGCCAAGTCCGCCAGTCGAATAGCCACCAGACCCTGCTGAGCGGCAAACAAAGATCGTTGAGCGTCCAGCACGTTCAGGTAGATATCGGTTCCATTTTCATACCTCATGCTGGAGAGCCGACAGGTTTCCGCGACAGCCTCCACCAGCGCCTGCTGCGCGGCCATCTGCTCCCCCAGAGGTCCTTTCTCGGCGAGCGCGTCGGCCACTTCCCTGAACGCGGCCTGGATCGCTCTTTCATATTGCGTCAGGACGATCTCCCTGTCCACCTTGCTGACTTTCAGGGCCGACCAGAGCCGCGGCTCAAACACCGGCAGGCTGATTTGAGAGCCAAACGCCCAGGTACGCGTACCGGTTTCAAAGAGCCGCGAAAATTCGTCACTGGCGGTTCCGTATTTCGTGGTCAGGGCGATACGGGGAAAAAGCATGGCCCTGGCCGCCCCGATATTGGCATAAGCCGCCTTGAGAGCGCTCTCGGCCTGGCGGATATCCGGACGCTTCAAGAGCACAT
>CAYSMV010000139.1:0-2326 GCA_964432245.1 uncultured Desulfobacterales bacterium | reverse complement strand
GGGGAAATTTATGGGTATCTCTAAAAATTAGAATTTTGGTTCGAGGTCAAGGCGTGCGAAAATTTTAACCGGAGGAATACATTGAAGTGTTTAGAGGATTAAAATTTGAGCACAACGCCGACATCGGGCCAAAAGACAATTTTTAGAGGTGCCCTTATGAAATACCCGAATCGGCCGGATATTTTCGAAAGAAGGAGAACATCATGAAAAAATGCCCCTTGTGTAATTGCGCCCTGACGCCCAAGACCATTGGATCGGTCGAAGTCGACGAATGCGATCAATGCAACGGTATCTGGTTTGATAAAGACGAATTCAGGCAGACCGGAGGCCATACCGACGAGGACCTGAGTTGGCTGAATTTTGACATCTGGAAACATCAGGATAGATTTAAGGCCATTGATTCTCCTCGCCAGTGCCCGGTCTGCGATATCCCCATGGTAAACCTGCGCTACGGTAAGACCGAGGTGACCATTGACTATTGCCCCCAATGCCACGGTATCTGGCTGGACAAGGGTGATCTGGCCAAAATCATCGACCGTCTGGAGAACGAACTGGGAAGCGGCGCCCTGTCGGATTATCTTAAGGAAAGCATTCAGGAAGCGAAAAAAATAATCACTACCCCGGAAATGCTGGTTTCCGAATGGAAGGACTTTCTGGCCTTTCTGCGTTTGATGCAGTACCGGCTGTTTGTAGAAAAGCCGGGTCTGCTGAAAGCGATTCTAAGCGTTCAAAAGGTCAGCCCGTTTTAAATTTTTTGAAGCGAGTTGCTCCAGCTTCTTCAATCCCTTAACCACTTCCTCGTTTATCTTAACAAACCGGAAGCCCACCCGGTAATAGGTTTTATCGAAAAATTTCTTGTAGGGCCGGCACCAGATCACCCTGGCTTTCATGATGAGCGGATTAATACAACCCGGAGCGTAAAGATTGATCTGGTAATTATCATTTTTCTTTAGCGTTTCGGTGAGCATCAATTGCAGGCCGCTTTTGCTGAGATTAACCAGCGAAGCCTGGTTATCGCCATTCTGGAAAAAGCTTAACATGCCTGTTTTGCGCAACTTGATGCTGGTGTCTTCCAGCTGAAAACGATATTCCTCACGCATGCCTATGGGTTTTTTTTCATCGGCTTTTATTTTTGTTTCGCGCGTCTTGTAATAATCGGACATTTTCTTACGATCTACCCCCCCTCTTGTTTTTTTATTCTCCGCGTTAACCTGTTTGTTTGGTTGCTTATTTTTTTAGCCCGGAAATAAGTTCTGAAATTTTATTCAAGCCCGAACAATTAATCAACAAAAAAATATTTCTTTATTTTTTGATATAACTACTTGATTTTAAAAATAAAATTTTATTCGGTGATCTAAAAAAGAACGGGGACATTGCGACCCCGAAGATACTCCTTTAATTCGCGAATCTTAATGATGCCGAAATGAAACATGGAAGCGGCCAGAAGGATGGTCGCGCCCGCCTGGACGGCCTCGTAAAAATGCTCCGCTTTCCCGGCGCCGCCGGAGGCCACGACTTCGGCCGAAACCGCCTCTCTGATGGCCCGGATCACCGGCAGATCGTAACCGGTCCGCGCTCCGTCTCCGGCCTTGCTGGTGGGCAGAATGACCGGCACGCCGAAGCCGTCAACCCTTCTGGCCCATTCCACGGCATCCGCTCCCGTGGCGGTCCTTCCGCCGTCAATATAGACTTCATAGCCCGAGGGCAGAGCCGGGTTCCGGTCAACATCAATGGCCACGGTGATTTTATCGGCGCCGAAAGCCTTGACCAGTTCCGGGATAAGGTCCGGTTTGCGGAAGGCGGCGCTGCTGGTGGACACCTTGTCGGCCCCGGCGGTCAGCACCTGTTCAGCCGATCTGGCGTCGCTGATCCCGCCGCCCACGGTAAACGGCACGGTGGCAACCGCCGCGACGCGCCTGACCACGTCAAGCAGGGTGGGCCTGCCTTCCACCGTGGCCGTGATATCCAGCATGGCCAGCTCGTCGGCGCCGTTGTCGCAATAGGCCCGCGCGCACGCAACCGGATCGCCGGCGTCTTTGATGTCCACGAAATGAACCCCCTTGACCACGCGGCCGTTTTGCATATCCAGGCACGGCATGATGCGAATCGTCTTTTCCATAATGTATTTCCTTTCCGGATTATTTTCTTACAGCTCGCTGAAACTCTGATAAAACAGAATAGTGGCCTGGCTGGTCACGGTCGGGTCCGTAATTACATTGATACAGGCCGGCTTGCCGGAGTCCGCGGCCCGTTTCAGGGCGGGAATGATCTCCTCGTCTCTGGTCACCAGCTCTCCGTAGCCGCCCAGGCCTTCCACCATCTTTTC
>CAYSMV010000138.1:0-12055 GCA_964432245.1 uncultured Desulfobacterales bacterium | reverse complement strand
CGAATTCGAAAACAGTTATTTTATTGTCCGCTTCGATAAGGATATGGATCTGATTTTTGAAGACGCCGAACTGTTCCGGGGACATCTGCCGGAGCGCGGGGATGGACATGTCAAGGACCGGGAGCCTTAATTCCGGCGTAATATTTTGCAGATGCCCGGCCGCGATTTCCAGCTGCCTTAACAGCCGGGGCGAAGCCGACCGGGACAGCATGTCCAGCTGCTTCTTTTTTTCAACCGGGTCCCGGTCAAGCAGGAGCGCGCAGACGACCGCGGCGGCGCCGAGGATGTCCCGGGTTTCTCTTCTGACCGGTTCCGGTACGGCGGCAATGATGGCGGCGCTGTAGGCGACGTTTTCGGGCGTGATGCTGCCCACCCTTTTCGCTGCCTTATTCGCGTCAACGATTATATCCCCTCCGCCCTGGAACGAAGCGAGCGGTTGAGAGGCGCCGACTCCGGCGGCTGAAGGCCTGGCGGATACGGCGGTAAAATTTCCAGTAAATCCCGGGTCTATTCTCTGGATTCTTCTGGCCAGGGGCGGATGGGTGGCGAAAAGGGAGCTGACGGCTTTTCCGAAAAACATGTGGCAGGCTTCTCCCGCTGCCGGGGACTTGATTTTTGAGCCGTAAGACAGTCCGCCGATTTTTTTTAAGGCGTCGGCAATGGCGGTGCTGCGGGTAAATTGAACCGCCGAGGCATCGGCCAGGTATTCCCGCTGGCGGGAGACGGCGCTCTGGATGAGCCTTCCGATCAGCACGCCGGCATAGCCGATGACCAGCAAAAGCAGGGCGATGAGGGCGATCTGGCCGCCGCCTTTCCCGCTTTTTTTGGAGCCGTAGGAGCGGCTCCGGGACCCTCGCAGAATCGTTCTCCCGATGGTGGCGATGACCATGATGCCGCCCAGAAAACCCATCAAACGGATATTCAGTCGCATGTCTCCGTTCAGAATATGGCTGAATTCGTGGGCGATGACGCCCTGGAGCTCTTCCCTGTGCAACTGCTGGCAACAGCCTCTGGTTACGCCGATAACGGCGTCGTTGGGAGAAAAACCGGCGGCGAAGGCGTTGATGCTTTCTTCTTTTTCAAGCAGGTATACCGGCGGCACCGGCGTTCCCGAGGCGATGGCCATTTCTTCCACTACGTTGAGTAGCCTGCGCTCATCAGGGTCTCTGGTGGATTGATTGACGAGGACGCCGCCGAGGCTTTCCGCTACATAGCCGCCGCCCCTGGAAAGGGCCGCGATTTTAATCAGGCTGCCGACGCAGATAACGGCAAACGTGATGCCCGCTACGGTGAGAAACAATCCGGGGTCGAAAAAACGGGCGTCAGGGTTGCTGGTATTGTACAGGATAACCCCCCTTACGGCCGCGTAAACAGCTATAATCACCAGCACCACGGCCAGTACAAACAGCGTCGCCAGCATCGCCGTTTTTGACCTGGCCTTTTCCTGCTGTTGAAAAAAATCCATAGAGCCCACCAAACGCGTAAGATTTTAAATAATATCCGGGCTAGAAAGAGACTCTGGGCGCTTTCCGTTCTTCCTCCGACCCGGTGGATTCCAGCAGCTCCGCCGGCGTGAAATTGAACATGTTGGCGATAATGCTGTTCGGAAATTTTTCGCGTCCGGTGTTGTAACTGGTAACCGCGTCGTTAAAAGCCTGCCTGGCGAAGGCGACTTTGTTTTCCGTCGAGGTCAGCTCCTCCTGAAGGGCCAGCATGTTCTGGTTGGCCTTTAGATCCGGATAACTTTCGGCCAGGGCGAAGATGCGGCCGAGGGCCCCGGTCAGCGCTCCTTCGGCGCTGGCCAGCCCCTGCATGGCGGATGGGTCGCCGGGATTCCTGGCGGCCGTGTCGCTGGCGCTCACGGCGCTGTTCCTGGCCCGGACAACCGCTTCGAGGGCCTCGCGCTCATGCTTCATGTACCCTTTGGCTGTTTCGACCAGGTTTGGTATCAGGTCATAGCGGCGCTTCAACTGGACATCGATCTGGGAAAAGGCGTTTTTAAAGCGGTTTCTCAGGGTAACCAGGCTGTTGTAAAGGCCGTTAGTAATGAGGATCAGCAAGATAACAAGTCCTAAGAGAATCAGGAAAGCGATCATGATCTTTTCCTCCTTTTTTTAATAAATATGGTCTCGTAAAAAGTCCAGGCTGTTAATTTCGTGAGCCTTCCGGGGTGCCTGCTTCCCCGAAAGCCCCCATCTCGCTCACGGCGGACTTTTTACAATCATGTCTAAAGGGCTATTGCAAAATTCGTCTCCGACGGGGCGGACAATTTGGAGCGTGGCCGATTTTTACAGTAATGATCCGTTTAATCCGTATCGCAAGGTTTATCCGGCACGGCTACCGGAACCGGTTTCACCTTCCAGATGTCCCGGCAGTATTCCGCTACGGCGCGATCCGACGAGAATTTTCCCATTCGCGCGACGTTAAGGATCGACATGCGACGCCATTGTTCCGGTTGCCTGAAGGCGAGGCCGACTGTTTCCTGACATTGAACATAGGCGGCATAGTCCGCCAAGACCATGAATTCGTCTTTGTTTAACAGAGAATCGACCAGACAGGCGAACATGCCGGTGTCTCCGTTTGAAAAGGCGCCTTCAGCGATCATGTTGACGGCCGTCCGCAGCTCGGCGTTTTGGTCTATTATATCGCTGGGCCGATATCCGTTTTGTTTTTTCGTTATTACCTGGTCCGCAGTCAGGCCGAACAGAAAAAAATTTTCCGGCCCCACCGCTTCCCGAATCTCCACGTTGGCGCCGTCCATGGTGCCGATGGTGAGTGCTCCGTTCATGGAGAATTTCATGTTGCCCGTTCCCGAGGCCTCCTTGCCGGCCGTTGAAATCTGTTCAGACAGATCGGCGGCCGGATAAATCCGCTGGGCGTTCTTGACATTGAAATCCGGGTAAAAAACCACTTTTATCCGGTCCTCAATTTCAGGGTCGTTGTTGACGACATCGGCTACGCCGTTGATCAGCCGGATAATCAGTTTGGCCAGGGTATAGCCGGGCGCGGCCTTTCCCCCGAAAACAAAGACGCGGGAAGGCGCCTCCGGGTCAAGGCCCTGTTTGAGCCGGCGGTAATGGGTGATGATATGCAGCACGTTTAAATGCTGGCGTTTGTATTCGTGGATGCGTTTAACCTGAATGTCAAACATGGCGTCCGGGTCGACCGCGACTCCGGTTTCTTTTCGGATCATTCCGGCCAGCCGGGCCTTGCATTGATATTTGACTTGCGCCCATTGAGCGCGGAAGTCCTGATCCTCGGCAAACGGCTCCAGGTTTTTTAACTGTTGCAGATTCCGCAGCCAGTCCTTGCCGATGGCGCGCGAGATGAGGCCGGTCAGGCCGGGATTGGCCAGGGCCAGGAATCGGCGGGGCGTGACGCCGTTGGTCTTGTTGGAAAATTTTTCCGGCCACAGATCGTAAAAATCCTTCAGTACGGTCTGCTTGAGAAGGTCGGTGTGAAGTTCGGCCACGCCATTGACGGCCCGGCTTCCCACGCAGGCCAGATGCGCCATGCGGACCTGTTTTTCTCCTCCTTCGGCGATCAGGGACATCCGGGCCAGCCGCTGGTTATCTCCGGGGTAAAGGCGGCTGACGCTATCCAGAAAACGGCGATTAATTTCATAGATAATCTCCATGTGCCGGGGCAGCAGCCCGGTGAACAGCGGGACGCTCCAGGTTTCCAGGGCTTCCGGCAGCAGGGTGTGATTGGTGTAAGCGAACAGTTGCGTCGTGATCCGCCACGCCTTTTCCCATTCCAGGTGATTTTCATCCACCAGCAGCCGCATCATTTCGGCCACAGCCAGCGAAGGGTGGGTATCGTTGAGCTGGATTACGAATTTATCCGGCAGCCGTTCCAGATCGGTCTCCCGCTGGAAGAAGACGCGCAGGAGATCCGCCAGGGAACAGGCAATAAAAAAATATTGCTGCTCAAGGCGCAGCCGTTTTCCGGCCTCGGGTTCATCGTTCGGGTAAAGGACCTTGGTGATGTTCTCGGAAACAACTTTCTGGCCGACTGCCTTATAGTAGTTTCCTATATTAAAGGCCTGAAAGTCGAACGATTCCCGGGCTTCTGCCCGCCACAGCCTCAAGATGATGGCATTTTCTACGCCATATCCCAGAACCGGCGTGTCGTAGGGAGTGCCCATGACCGTGCGTTCCGGCACCCAGCGAACTTGATAACGATTCTGTCCATCATGAAAAGCCTCGGTATGGCCGCCGAATTTTATTTCGTAGCGTCGTTCGGGATGAGGAATTTCCCAGGGATTGCCAAGTCGCAGCCACTTGTCGGTTATTTCCACCTGCCAGCCATCTTTGATGACCTGGTCGAAAATACCGAATTCGTAACGGATGCCATACCCGAAGGCGGGTATCTGGAGGGTGGCCAGCGAATCCAGGTAGCAGGCTGCCAGGCGTCCCAGGCCGCCGTTGCCCAGACCCGGTTCTTCTTCCTGATCCAGAAGGTCCTCCAGGGAAAAGCCCAGGTCTGTTACAGCCTGGCTGACGTTATCCCAAATGCCTAAATTGAGTATATTGTTGCCCAGCTGAGGTCCCATAAGGTATTCGGCTGACAGCAAGACGACGGTGCGGCTCTCCTGCTGGAAATAGGTATGGGCGCTGTGGATCCACCGGTGCAGGACCCGGTCCCGGATCACGTAAGAAAGGGCTAAATAATAATCATTGAGGGTGGCTACTTCGGGAAACTTGGCGCGCATGGAAAACAGTTTTTCGATCAGTTCCTTTTTTATCGCTTCACTGGAGTTGTCAAAACACTGCACGGGCGGGTGAGATATTTTCGATCCAAGAATCGTTTCCATAGTGGTTGCTCCGTATTCTGGTCCAGGGGGAAAAGCACGTGTCGGTGTCGCCTTCTGACGTCAAAACACAAAACAAAAATATCATATTTTAGTCAATGTTTCTAACATTAAAAAATTCCATTGCGTTGTTTGACGCCTTTTGTTAAGGAACAGTTAATTTTTTGTTAGGGAATTGTTAATCCTCTGGTAGAAGCACTGCTCTGAAAATAAATAACAATGGGCATTGAGACTGCTATATTGATCTGCGGGTATGTTTTCGGGTTTTATATGGCCTGGAATATCGGTGCCAATGACGTGGCCAATTCCATGGCATCAGCCGTCGGCGCCAGGGCGATCACCCTGCGCCAGGCGGTCCTGATAGCCGGCATACTGAACATTGTCGGTGCTGTCTTTGTGGGGTCGCACGTCACTAAAACCATCTGCCAGGGCATCGTTTCCGTTGAGGTGATGTGCGATGCGGATATGGCCATGCTGGGCGCTCTGTCCGCGCTGCTGGCCGCGGCATTCTGGGTCTCCTTTGCCACCTGGAAATCTCTGCCGGTTTCAACGACTCATTCCATTGTCGGGGCAATGGTCGGTTATGGCATTATTACCGGCGGATTTTCGGTGATTCAGTGGGGAAAACTGGGCACGGTTGTGGCCAGCTGGATTATTTCGCCGTTTTTCAGTTTTATTCTCGCTTATTTTATGTTTAAGTTTATTATAACAACTATTTATAATAAAAGTGATCCGTCCGGAACAGCGTTAAAACTTTCCCCCATGTTTGTCGGTCTGGCGCTGTTTATTATCGCGTTGTCCTTTATGTTTAAAACGCCTCTGGGCCAGTCGTTTTCAATCGGGGTGCCGGCAGCCATGATTTATGCGCTGATCATAGCCGTTGCCGGCGGATACTTGAGCAGAGCCCTCATCAGCCGGTATGGCATGAAACACCAGGGGGATGAGACGGAGACCGTTTTCCGGCGTATTCAGATAGGCACTTCATGTTACGTGGCGCTTGCCCAGGGGGCCAATGATGTGGCCAATGCCATCGGTCCCCTGGCGCTGATTTATTACATAGTTAAAAGCGGTTTTACGGTCGGCGTAAAGACAGTGCCGGTACCGGCGGTGTTGCTTGCTTTTGGCGGTCTCGGGATTGCAGCGGGCATTGCCATGGCCGGCGGACGGGTTATTGAAACGGTGGGTTCCAAAATTACCAATCTCAACAATACCCGGGGGTTTTCCGTTGATTTTGCCGCGGCTACGACCGTCATAGCGGCGTCCAAGCTGGGATTGCCGGTGTCGACTACCCATGCCGCTGTCGGTGGCGTGATCGGCGTGGGCATGGCCCGGGGATTTGCGGCGGTAAATTTTCGTGTTATATACGAAATCACGTTATACTGGTTGCTGACGGTGCCGATAGCGGCGATAACCAGCATGGCTGTTTTTAAGATACTTAGAGCGGTTTTTTTCTAAAGGAGGCGTTAAAGATGCGTATCCCTTTTTTATCGCTGTTTGTTACCCCTCCCCTTGAGGGACTCCGGGAGCATGCCGAAAAACTGAAAGAGTGCGCCTGGGCCTTTCAGCAGGCAATAGAATGCCATATGTCCGATAAGTGTGGCACATTTGAAACCCATAAAGATGCAGTAGATATAATTGAAAGAGAGGCCGATGCCATTAAACGGCGTATCCGGGGCCATTTACCCAAAGGGACGTTGCTGCAGGTGGATAAATTCCAGTTGTTTCGATATTTAAGAGAGCAGGACAGCGTACTTGATTCCATGAAAAGCGCTCTCAGCTGGATATCGTATCGAAAGTCTCCCGGTATACCCCAGGAACTGCAAAAAGATTTCGCGGAACTGGTCGACAGCGCTATTGATCCTGTTGAAACCCTTAACGATATGCTGATGGAAGCCGGAAAGTACTTTACCAGTTTTTCGGAAAAACAACGCAATGTTGTTAAAGAGATTATCAGAACGCTTCGTCAGAAGGAGCATGATTCCGATCAGGTGGAACACCGTCTGAAGCAGAAAATATTTACTATTGAAAAAGACCCGGTCACCATCTTTCACGCCCTGATGCTGGCTGAAAAAATTGGTGATATCGCCGATCATGTTGAAAACGCCGGGGACATGATGCGGGCCATGGTAGCCCGTTAATTTGATTGACGCGATGCAAACGTGTGAAACAGGATAAAAGTAATTTCATAAATGTCCCATATAGGCGGGAGGCTTGGGTTATGCCGGATATGGGATTTTTTAGTCTTTCATGAAAGAAAATTTTCTGATCTTATGTCAGCCGATGCCGGCTGATTGACAAAGAGGCATATCTTCAATATAGGTACTAAATATATCATACAGCGTTTTTTTTGTGTCTATCAGTGCATTGTAAAATTCGGGTTAAATTAAGGGGGCAGGCATGAAACAGCGGCATGTATTATTTATAGCTGGTGGCGTGATTCTGGCAGCTATTATTTTTGCGACGGAACCTCACGCCGAGTCGTTATCGTTATCTTCCGTAGATACCGACGGGGACGGTGTCGTTGATTGTGACGACCAATGCCCGAAAACCCCGGCAGGCGTTGATGTGGATAAGCGCGGTTGCTGGGTTGTGAGGGGGGTTTCTTTTGCTGTCGGGAAAGCCGACATCAAGGTGATGAATATTGCCTGTTTGGACAAAGTGCTGGATGTCATGAGGGATAACCCTGAATTAAAGATTGAAATTCAAGGGCATACGGACAACCAGGGGGCTCCGGCTGCTAACCAGCTTTTGTCTGAAAAACGGGCCAGGGCTGTTTATGAGTATTTTCTTGACAAAGGGATGGATATCTCCCGGATTAGTTACCGGGGTTTTGGCCCCGGCAATCCTGTCGCCCCCAACGATACGGCAGCAGGGCGGGCTCTGAACAGGCGGGTTGAAATCATGCCCGGTTACTAAAAAAGCGGGCCTGTAATGAACAATCGGTTTTTTTAAGGTGAAGATGTCGATACGATAGCGGCATACGGCGGCCGGAAAGCAAAGGCGGTTTTAAACGGGCTTTCTCTGAGGGAATGGTGCGAAAGGAAATATCATCATCAGGGCAATTACTATCTTAATCCCTTCAGCCCGGTCGAGCATAAGAATCTATGGCGGCTGCTGCGCTGGAAGCTGGCCTCGAGAAACCAATTCAAATCTTATTATCACGAAGAATCCGTAACCACGGTTGATATTGATTGGGAACCCGTCAAAGCCTGCCGGGGATGCGCCGTCACCTTTATTACCCATGCCTGCGTCATGATCAAGGATGCAGAAAGCTATCTTCTGGTCGATCCTGTCTTGTTCGGTCTTTTCCGGTTTAAGAATTTCACCCCTCTGACCGATCGGTCTCTCAGGGGGATGCCCGCGCCGGATCATGTTCTTATTACGCACGGCCATTACGATCACCTGGACATCAAGACCCTGAAAAGCATTGAAAAGAATGTCCACGTGATTTCGCCGCTGGGCTATGGCCGCATTTTCAGGGGAATCGGGCTGAATCGCCATGAGCCCCTGGACTGGTTTGAAAGCCATTCCGACGGAAAAAGAGAAATCGTTTTTTTACCTTGTAATCACTGGACCATGCGCGATCCTTTCGTCGGCCCCAACGATGCCTTGTGGGGATCTTACCTGATTAGGGGGGCAAGCGGGGTGACGGTGTTCGTCAGCGGCGATCTGGCCTGGTTCGATCATTTTGATGAAATCGGAGAGATGGGGCCCATCGACCTGGCCATCTTCAACCTGGGCGCTTATGAGCCGCGCTGGTTCATGAAAGAGTCCCATATCAATCCGGTCGAAACCGTCAGGGCCTTTCTGGAACTGAAGGCCAGCCACCTGATGGTGGTTCACTGGGGAACATTCCGGCTGGGCGACGAGCCGGTTTGTTTTCCCCCGCGGGATATCCGCCGCGAAATGGACAAACAGGGGCTGCTCGAGCGGCTGATTCGCATCAATCACGGCCAGACACTGCTGTACGGGCAAAGCAGTATTGGTATTGTATAAGCAGACCCGGAGCTGTTTGACATGCCGGCGGATTTATGGAAAATTCCGGAGGAACATACTGCCTGAATTGTTTATGCTGTTGATGCTATTCTGTACCGGCAGTTTTTTGCTGTGCTTTTTTAATCGTCCGGTTAAAGATTAGTGCCTTGTCCGCAAATTCCAGGGGATGACACGAATCTATCATAGGAGGACAAAGGTGAAGATCAAGTACAACAGGGAAAAAGAGGGTCCGCTTCCCTTAGAAGGGATCAGGATCGTCGAGTATGGTGTTTTTCATGCGGGCCCCGGCGGCACCGCCATCCTGGGCGATCTGGGCGCCGAGGTGATTAAAATAGAAGCCGGTGCCGGCGATCCTATCCGTTTCTGGACGTCTGTGGCCGGGCTGGACTTGACCGGGCCGGATGGAAACAGCCTGACCAACGAAATTGCCAATCGGAACAAAAAAAACATCTGCCTGGATATTGAAACCGAGGCCGGACGTGAAATTTTTGATCGCCTGGTAAAATGGGCGGATGTCTTTATGACCAACCTGAGAAAAACCACAAAAATCCGGCTGGGCATAGACTATGAAACATTGTCCCGCGTTAACCCCAAAATCATTTATGCCAGCGTTTCCGGCTACGGCCGGGAGGGCCCCATGCAGAATATCGGGGCTTTCGACCCTCTGGGACAGGCCTGCTCCGGTTTAATGTTTGTTACCGGCAACGACCGGCCGGCACTCATGCATATCGGGATACTGGACCAGGCCACCGCCATTGCCTTGAGCCATGCCGTTATCACGGCTCTGCTGGTCCGTGAAAGGCAGGGGATCTCACAGGAGCTGCACGTTTCTCTTTATGGCACGGCTTTGTGGCTGCAATATATGAACCTGATGCTGTGTAACGCCGCCGGCATCGATCCCTGCGTCTCCTCTGACCGTCTGGGTCACTCGCCGCTGCGAAACGTCTTCTGCTGCGGGGATGGAAAGTGGGTGATGTGTACCCATCATCCGGATGAAAAATACTGGGCTTCTTTCTGCGAAGTGATGGGCGCCAAAGAACTGCTGGACAACCCCGAATACACCGATGGAAATGGCAGACCGCGCAACTATCCCGAGCTGAACGCCATATTCGATAAAATTTTCAGCACCCGCTCACGCCAGGAGTGGATGGCCGATTTTATGGCCAATAACCTGATGTTCGCCCCTATCCAGAGAATCGACGAGGTGCAGAACGATCCCCAGGCCCTGGCAAACGAATATGTGCGTCCCGGTGAATATTCTTTTCTGGGGAATATCAATATTCCCGGCTACCCGGTTTATTTCAGCAGAAGTCAGGCCGGCATCCAGACAAGGGCGCCGCGTCAGGGAGAACAGACCGATGAGATAATGCGGAATCTGGGATATGATGCGGGTACCATTGAGGTCCTGAAAAAAGAAGGCGTCATCAAATAAACGCAAATAGAAGGGCTTAATTGTTTCTGATCGGCGTTTTTTTTGCCGTCACAGGCCAAGTGCATACAGTTTCCGCCTGTTTGTTGATGCCGTTGACGTCTACCGGCAGCAGGGGATGATTTTCGTTGACCGGCAGATAACGGGGGATGCCGTAAACCTGGCGGGTGGAGGTGAAGACTAATTTACACTCCGGGTTGAAGCATCGGTATGCTTCCACCAGCTTCATGGTGGAAAGCCAATTCACGTTCAGGTCCAGTTCGGGATCGCGCATGCTGTCGCCGTGGCTGACCTGACCGGCCAGATGAAAGATGATGTCCTGATTCCGGATCAGTATGCGCAGGGAACATTCATCCCGCATATCGGAGATGTTCAGCGTCAGCATGCCCTCAACGGGGGCGATGTTGCGGGATACCGGTCTGGCGCGGGTCTGGGGCGCTGACCGTGGCGACGTTGGTGTTGGCCACGGTGATGAACCTCGTCCCCGGGCCCGGTGCCGACGGTCTTCAAGGCTACTGCCAGCGCGTCAGTGCCGCTGTTGACCCCGACGCCGTAACCGCCGCCGAGAAATTCGGCGAACGAGGATCCAAATCGCCGGACTTCCGGGCCGAGAATCAGTTGCCCGGAAGCCAGGACACGGTCAATCGCCTCGCGGATGTCGGCGCGCAGTTGACGGTACTGATCCGGATAATCGAACAAGGGAAGCGATGGTCCTGGCGCCGTTATAAACCGGGATAATGACCGAAAGTTTCATGGGCCGCTGTTCTGGCGTTATTGCCTTTGTCCGATGCCTGAAGATTCTGGTAATGCCTTTTGACACAAGGCCTGGAACGTATATATGATATATTGATTCATTAAATATTCGTCGCACCCCGTGGCAAAGACGGAGTTAACCTTTTTATGACGGCCGGGCGTTTTCATCATGCCGCCGATATGCCTGACGGGGCTTTGGTGTTGGTCAGGCGTCGCAAACCATAAACCGGAATGATTAATGGATAAAGAAAGCAGGCGGCGGTTCATCTCAAGTCAGCGGGAATATCATGTTCTCGCCGTCGCCCTTCTGGTTTTATCCATTTTGATTGTTTTTTCCGATATTGTTTTTTTCCGCCAGGGGCCGGTTGTTATTTCCTCTGATAATGGCGACATCAGCCGGGCTTATGCCCATACCCGCTATTTTACGGCCACGGAAATTCTTGACGGTCACCTGCCGCTGTGGACGCCGTATCGGTTTTCCGGATCTTCATTCATAGCCGATCCGGAAAACGCGATGTTCTATCCTCCCAACGTGATTTACCTGTTTCTTCCATTGCATTGGGCGCTTAATCTGGACATGATGCTTCATCTCCTGCTGCTGGGATGGTTCATGTATTTATGGGTGCGGCAAAAGGGGTACGGTATTTCGGCTTCTCTGTTCTGCTCCATTCTGATGATGTTCTGTGGCGCTGGTTTCATGCGGCTTTATGTCGGACATCTCAACATCATCGCCACTTCCGCCTGGGCGCCGCTGATATTTTACGCCGTTGACGAGCTGCGTTCCACCTCGCGGTTGAAATGGCTGGCCCTGGGCGCGCCGGCGGTGGCCATGTCTCTTTTGGCCGGCAATATGCAGTATGCCTTTTTTATCGGCGTGGCGGCAGCACTGTATATGCTTTTTTCGATGGTTGGGCAGCCCCGCAAGACCAGCATGGTCGGCGGCTTTTTGTTAATGTATGCGTTCGGCGGGATGATGGCGGCGGTGCAGCTGCTGCCGGTTGCCGGCTTTATGGCTGAATCTTACCGGGGTGAGCTGGCCAGAGAGTTTATTTCTGCTTTTCCTT
>CAYSMV010000137.1:0-2456 GCA_964432245.1 uncultured Desulfobacterales bacterium | reverse complement strand
CATGTCGGACGGCGCCACCATGTCGGCGCCGGCTTTGGCGTGCGACAGGGCGGCTTTGGCAATCAGGTCGAGACTGGCGTCATTGTCGATAACACCGTTTTCCACGATACCGCAATGGCCGTGATCGGTGTACTGGCACAGACAGACGTCGGTAATAACCAGCAGATCCGGCAGCTTGTTTTTCAGCTCCTTAACCGCTTTCTGGACGATGCCGTCTCTGGCGTAGGCGCCGGTTCCGAGGGAGTCTTTATGATCCGGAACGCCGAAGAGCATGATTGCCGGAATGCCCAGCTCGCCCGCCTGTCTGGCTTCGATGACCAGATTGTCGATGGAGAGCTGGTAACAGCCGGGCATGGCCGGGATGGGGTTCTTCACCTTTTTGCCGTTGACGACAAAGAGCGGCAGGATGAGGTCGTCAACGGAAAGCGAGGTTTCCCGGATCAGGCGGCGAAAGGCCTCGTTCTGTCTTAAACGTCTGGGGCGGTAGTCCGGAAAGAGCATGATATCTCCTTTGTCCTGGGGCCTATGACTTCAGGCCGATCTCTTCATCCGTCAAATAGCAGGCCGGGTCCGGCGCCCAGAGGTCTCCTGAAAAGGCTTCCGCGCGCACCCGGAAATTTCCGGCGCAGACATCAAGCCATTGGCACCCGGCGCAACGGCCTTTAACATATTTTGATTTTTCTTTCAGCCTGGCCATCAAAGGCTCGCTGGTGTCGTTCCATATCTCGGAAAAAGGCCTGTTCCTGACGTTGCCGAAACTGTAATGCCGCCAGAACTGGTCGGCGTAGACCTCTCCGTCCCAGCTGACGCAACCGATGCCCCGGCCGGAATTGTTGCCCTCGTTCATTTTCAGCAGTTCAAGCACCCGGGCGGCTCGCGCCGGATTTTCTTTTAGAAGCCGCAGGTAGATGTAAGGGCCGTCCGCGTGGCTGTCGCCGGTGAGAACTTCTTTGGGAAGCCCCCGGTCATGCAGGTCCTTTGTGCGGTCAATAATAAGATCAACGGCCCGGCGGGTCTCTTCCCGGGTCAGGTCGCTGTCGATCATGGCCGAACCGCGCCCGGCGTAAACCAGATGATAAAAGCATATCCGGGGGATGTCGTAATTTTCCAGGATATCGAACATTTTCGGAATTTCGGCGGCGTTGAATTTGTTGATGGTAAACCGCATCCCCACCTTGATGCCCGCCTCCCGGCAGTTCTCGATTCCCTTCATGGCGTCATCGAAGGCGCCGGCGACGCCCCGGAAGCTGTCGTTTATTTCCCGGCCGCCGTCGAGACTGATGCCCACGTAGGAGAGGCCGATCTTCTTCAACAGGGCGGCTTTTTCCCGGTCGATCAGGGTGCCGTTGGTGGAGATCACCGCCCGCATGCCTTTTTTTACGGCGTAGTCCGCCAGCTCCGGCAGGTCTTCCCTCATCGTCGGCTCGCCGCCCGAAAAGAGAAGCACCGGCGCCTTGAACGCCGCCAGGTCGTCGATCAGCCGCCGGCCTTCTTCCGTGGACAGCTCGTTGTCTTCAGGCCTCGGCCTGGCGTGGGCATAACAATGTCGGCACTTCAAGTTGCAGCGACGGGTGATATTCCAGACCACCACCGGTCGCTTGTCGATTGAGAACTGCAGCAGGTGCGACGGCAGGTCTTCGGAGCGCCGGCCGTAACGCAATGCGTCGGAAGGTTCGGCGGCGCCGCAATAGAGTTTTGAGATGCCGATCATGACGAGGTCAATCTATTATTTGGATATCGGGGTTTTTGTCCTGAATGCTGAACGCTTTTTTAATCATCGAATCCAGCCAGGATTCGGGGAACATGACGGCCTGCCGGGTGACGGTAATATTGTCCTGCCCGGCTTTATCGGTCAGCAGCCTGAACCCGTCGCCGAAATTGGAGGCCATGGTTTCACAGATCTGTTCAAAACTGGTGAAGGCTCCCTGGACATACTGTCGGACGATGTATTCAATGGCGTTCTCCGTAAGAGTTATCGTCAGCTCGAGTCGATTTAAAAAATAGTCTTCGATGTGCCTGGCTTCTTCGAAGTAAGCTCTTATCGAGGAAAAGGCGTTGTCGATATCGGTTATATTGTTCAGATAAAATTCCGATATAATATCGATTCGCCCGGGCGTAAGAGGAAACCGGTGCTTTTCCGCCTGGCTGCGACATTTACCGGGAATGTAGCTCAGAAGAAATTCCTTTTCCTGCCGGCGGATCAGGTCAAGCTGATTTTTTAAATCCTGTGGTTCAGCGGCGAGCACGTTCTCAAGTTCCCGCTCCGGATCGGCGATGACGGCCTCTGTCACGGGCAGATGCCTGACGCCTTTTGTCGGTAACCGGTTTTCAAAATGGATCAAAGCCTTTTCCATGGCGTTGACCAGTCCCCTCGCCCCGGTCTTTTCTTCAAAGGCGTGCCCGGGCAGCATGCCCCGCCCCCTCACATACGACATTTTCTCCTTGCCGTAAGAAGC
>CAYSMV010000136.1:0-7121 GCA_964432245.1 uncultured Desulfobacterales bacterium | reverse complement strand
GCTTATCCCGGTCCTGCTGGTTTGTCGAAACAATCAAGTAGAACATATGGGCATTATGCTTGCGGTCTGAAGGGCAGGACGGCAGGCGGACCAGCCCCTTTTCCTGCAGAACGGCTAAACGATGATTATAATAATTAAATACTTGAAAACGCTTTTTTGTAATCGTATCGATTTCTTCAAGCTGGGCATATAAAAAGGCCGCGATCAATTCCGATGGTAAAAAAGAAGATCCCAAATCGACCCAGGTGTATTTATCGACTTCACCCCGGAAAAAACGCTGCCGGTTCGTGCCCTTCTCTCGAATAATCTCGGCTCGTTCAAGATAGCGGTCATCATTTATCACCAGGGCGCCGCCTTCGCCGCTGATGATATTCTTTGTTTCATGAAAACTGTATGCCGCCAGATTCCCGATGGTCCCTAAAAACTTATCTCTGTAGGTTGCGTTGACCCCCTGGGCCGCGTCCTCGATGACAATTAAATTATGCTCCTTCGCGATCTCCATGATTTTGTTCATTTCGCAGGCGACCCCGGCATAATGAACGGGGACAATGGCTTTGGTCTTTTCCGTTATGGCCGCTTCGATCCGGTTTTCATCCATATTCAACGTGTCTGAACGGATATCGATGAATTTGATCTGCGCCCCTCTCAACGCGAAGGCATTCGCGGCAGACACAAAGGTAAAAGACGGCATTATAACTTCGTCTCCGGGCCCGATATCACAGAGCAGCGCGCTCATTTCCAGAGCCGCCGTGCAGGAGTTAGTCAATAAGACTTTTTTGGCGCCGAAATTACTCTCCATCCAGCTCTGGCAATTCTTAGAAAATCTGCCGTTACCCGCGAGGTTTCCTTCAAGAACGGCCCGGGAAATATAAAAAAGTTCTTTGCCGACAATAAATGGCTTGTTAAATGGTATCATTATCGACTCCCGAGGTATAATCCAAAAAGAATTATACACAAACCGACCCATTGATTGACACGGATCTCCTCGTTGAACACAAAAATAGAAAGAATAGAGACCAGAGGGAAAGACAAGCTCATGAATGGATAGGCATAGCTTAAATTATAATTCTGAAGCGCTTTAATCCAGGAAAAAGCGGCCAGAAAAGCGGCCAGAAAACCCAGAACGATAAACACATTATAAGTATAAGCCCATATTGATTGCGCTTCTCTCAGGTCTACCGCGCCTTTCTTTACCAAGAGCTGGCCTATTACGGTAAAAAAAATGCAGTTGACAATATATAAAAAATTCAATTTTCCAGCCCCCCGATAGTTTGTGTTTTAGTCGGATGATTCAATCAACGCCTGGAATTCCGGCAATTCTCTGATACTCTCCAGGTCCTGGTCGGTTCTGATATTCTCCCAATTATTGTAACCTTTATCAATGGCTGATTTTAACCAGGCAATAGACATATCCGCCCTGTTTTTCCTGGCGAATAAACAGGCAATATTGTAATAGGAAGCCGGCGATTCCGGCACAAGTTCAATAAGCTTTTTATAACATGCAAGCGCCTTGTCATAATCTTCTGCCTGATAATACAGAAGGCCCAACCGTTCCAGGGCTTTTATAAAATCAGGCTTTATCCGCAACGCTTCACGGTAATATTGTATCGCCCCTTCCCTGTCTTTATCGATGAAGATATCTCCCAACAAATAATATACATTCGGTTGATTCGGATTTAACAGCAATGATTGTTTAAAATACCGGACGGCGCTGTCCGTGTCCCCCACGGAACGCAGCGCCATGCCGGCGCTGAAAAACAAAACCGGATTATCCGGTTCAATATGGATTGCCTGTTTGTAATACTTTATGGCCTCATCCGGCTTGCCGGACATAATAAACAAAGCCCCCAGGTTACTGCAGGCCTCGGCATATTCGGTATTAAGGTCCAACGCCTTCATAAAATATGGTTCGGCGTCAAGCGGCCTGTTGTTCCTTAAGAGCAAACATCCATAGGCGTTGTTCATTTGTGAGACAAAGTCCCTGTGTGAAGGGACAAAGCCGTAATATTTCAAATTATCGATAATCGCATGCGCCGTATCAATATCATTGATTTTTGATGCAAAATTGAATGCGATCAGGGCCTGCGGCAGAGATTTGATGCTTGATAAAGCGCTGGAGGCAAGCTCCGGCATATCAGGAACATTAGCGCCCTGCTTCACGAATATGGCGGCCGTGGGGCCATAATGAACCAGCCGCCAATCCCTGGACCTTAAAAAATCGTTTACAACCGGATATTCCAGCTTCAGGCACCATACATCACAGGAAAACTTATTTAAAAAAGCGGGGTTTTTTCCTGAAACAAACTGACGGTATACGACAAACCATTGCCGGAACGGAAAATAACGCGGATCTATAAATATCTTTGTCTCCGGCCACAGATCCCACAACAAATATCCCCCCGTGTCATAATCATTGCCAAGCCGCATCCCCGAAAAATTCTCTTTTATAAAACCGGATTCACTGACGGGATTTATATAGCTGATGCCAAAACCAAACCACCTGAAGGGATGAAATTTAAAAATCGATTCATAATTCGTTCTAGCGGCCAGAAACAGGCATATAATGACGATGACGGCGTTAATATATTTTCTAAACCCTGGTGAAACAGGTTCCGGATTCTGTGAAAGCAGGTATAAACCGCTGAAAGAAAAAACCACCCCCCAGAAGTACGTGGTTCGTAAAAAACGAATAAAAAGCCAGCAGAAAACAAGATTCGATAAAATTAATGTAAAATCCAATCCTTTTTTTTTAACGCTTGGCCAAAGCAGGAAAATAATGATGGCCAAGGCCAGAAACATATAATCGATATAATGGATGGGCCAGAGAGATCTGTCCAGAATCGATTGATAGGCATTGACCATCTCATAGTGTTCGACCTTTAGCCCGCCCAAAAATAAATTGTAAAACATCTGGCTTGGATATTCCCAGCCATAGGGCGTTATAAATACGGCCACCGCGCATAGAAGAAGAGAAATAAAAAAGTGTTTACGCTTCTGAACCGGCAATCGCTGCCGGGTGGAGAACAGGATGTTGAATATTTCACCCAGCCCGAGGCATCCCAGATAGGTCAGTCCGAAAATAAAGGCGCCATGGCTGTTCACCCACAGCAGAACGTACAAGGGGAAGAAATAGCAGATAAACACCTTATCGTTATGCGGGTCTTTAAAATAATACCAGGACCAGACCGTTAACGACATGAATACCAGAGAAAAAATTTCCGGTTTTATATAGGCGGCCTGCATGAGCATAAGCATGCCTGACAAACAGATCAACCACGTAAGCGGCCTTGACCCGACCCTGTATCTAACCGCCGTATGCCAGAAAAGAAAGAGGAAAGTAAGAAAACAGAGATACTTAAATCCGAAAAGCGCGAACAGCCCGCCGGCCTGGTAGAGAACATAAAAAAATATTTCAGCTATCCAGGCACAGTATATGAGGGTGTTTTCCGCGGGGGTCCAACTGAATATAGAATGATCGGGTATCAGGGTCCTGCCGGTTAACAGATACCGGCCATAAGCCATTTGCCACCATAAGTCCCCTTCACGAACCGGCACGGCCAGCTCTACCGCAAGTGTTACCAGAACAGTAAAAATGAGGGCTGATGATATTACTGGATTTAAAAATGTTTTGGGAACATTTTCAGGCATGGTTTTCCCCAACCCGTTCGGCGATAATAAGAACTCTTTTGTGCCCTCCTATTTATAGCAACGGCCTCTGTATGTCAACATTCTCCGGGCTCCCTCCGCCGGAAACGCGGGCATGGCCGGTTTATCCTTGCTGTCTGGCGAGATGAATTGTATAGTTTTTACAGTTCCGTCCCTACCCGCCCTTCTCTGATTTTCCAAGGGGTAGGTGTCTCACTTTCATCGGCACAAAGGGCGGGAACATGCTGTACGCATAAGGGAGAGCTTTTAAAAACAGAAAAATATCTGAAGGCCTTGCTGAAGGCCGGGGCAAAATACCCAGTGTCCATCCATTTCTTATGGATGACACAATTCAGGTTTCCAATCCAGAAATGTGGATTTTTTCGCAAGGTCAAGGAAAACAAGGGATTGCGCGGAGGCGTACTGGACTTACGCCGCACAAGCAAGCCCGCGGTTGGACGCAGAGATTGCGGAAAAAGGCCATTTATGGATGGAAAATAGCTATATTGCCGCCAATTATTTAAGGGGGACAGGAAAATGGAACCTCTGATAATAAGTATTGTCATCCCGGTCTACTGTGGAGAAAAATACCTGGCCGGGCTCTTCTCTGAAATAAAGCAAGAAGCCGCCCGGTGGGAAGAGAAGGGTCTCCCTTTCAGGCTGGGCGAGGTAATCTTTGTGGACGATGCCTCGGTGGACAATTCCGCCCTTATTTTATCAGAGGTTAAAAAGCAAGACGAAAAAGCCAAAATTGTTACCCTCTCCAAAAATTTTGGCCAGCATCCTGCCACGGTGGCAGGCATACTGCATTCCTCCGGCGACTGGATCGTCACCATGGACGAAGACCGTCAACATCATCCGGCCGATATTCTGGCGATGCTTAGAAAAGCCATAAGCGAATCCTGCGACATTGTCTATGTGAACCCTGTTACTAATGTCCATAAATCTTTTTATCGCGACCTCGGCTCAAGATTTTTCAAAGCCTTTATAGCCCTGCTGGCCGGTTCGCCCCATATAAGACATTTTAACAGTTTCCGCTTAATTAGAGGGGATATAGCCAGAGGAGCCGCGTCCTTGTGCGGCCACGCCATGTATCTTGATATTGTCCTGGGATGGTTCAGCAATCGCATCGGGATTATTTATAGCGAATTGTCGGATGTGCGCTATAAGAACGAAAAAAAAAGCGGGTATAACTTTTTCAGGCTCTTAAACCATGCCATTCGAATGGTTGTCTCTTCCCAGACTAAGATCCTCAGGCTGGGAACGGTCTTCGGCTTTGTAGCCATGCTGTTCAGCATGGCCTTTGGCCTGATAATATTTTTCGGCAAGCTCTTTTATCCCGGATTCGCGGATGTTTCCGGCTGGACCTCCCTGTTTCTGCTCATATTGTTTTTTGGCGGCCTTATCTCTTTTATCGCCGGCATTTCCCTGGAATATATAGGGATAATATTGCTGCAAGGTCAGGGCAAGCCCACCTTTTATATGGTTGATCGCTCGCGTGATTCACTATATGCCGAGCGGATTAAATAACCATGGATGTATTGAAACCCTCACCAAACAGCGGCCATTATCCGATTCTTTTTCTGTTCGGCAGAGGGCTGATAGGTGGCGCTTTCCGCGAATTCATTATCAAGACAGGCTGTTACTCTTGTACAAGCCATCCCTCTGACTGGCAGAATTGGGAAAAAACGGCCGAAATTTTCAAACAAGAAATAAAAAAAATCCCACTCCGGGAAAGCTCAAGGGTTGAAATCGTCTGGTGCGCCGGCAAGGCTACCTTTGGGTCGAGTCATGCTGAAACCGCTACGGAACTGGCATTCTTTGAAAATCTTGCCACCTGTCTTGACAGGCACCTCTCTTGCTATGATTCAGGCTTTACACTCATCAGCTCGGCCGGCGCCATGTTTGAAGGCCGACGGCTGGTAAATAATCTCACCATAGAAAAGCCCCTGCGTTCCTATGGCCTGCTGAAAAGAAAGCAGGAAGAGTTGATTTACGGCTTGCTCAACCTGAAAAGAGTAAGAATCTTTCGTTTAAGCTCGGTTTATGGCCATATTTTTCAAGGCCACCGAAGGGGGCTGATAACAACGCTGATCTGGAATGGCATCAATGGTTATATTACTAATATTACCGGAGACTTCCGGACCTTGAGAGATTATATCTTCGCAGATGACGTAGCCCTTTATCTGGGGAAAAAAGTTCTATTTTCACCTCAACCAGACAAAAGGATTAATTTTTACACCTTAACTTCAGGCAAGCCGATAAGCATACTCGAAGCTATTCGAGTGGTGGAATTTTTATTAAAAAAAAGAGCCTTGATTCGTTTTGACTTTTCAAAATCAAATGCCGCCGATATAACCTATTCTCCAAGGCTCTCGCCGCCTGACTGGGCGCCTCAAAATCTTATTGTAGGGGTCAAATCGATTATAAGAGAATGGCAGCACCGTTAAAGATTGTTAAGGATATGGTTAATAGCTCCAATTATAATGACGCCGTTAACCGGGCAATTTTTGTCCCCGGATTAACGGTAGATCATTTTACGAAAGTTAAAGCGGATTTATTGCTCCAGGAAGCCCGAAAATTCTTCTTTGATTTGTCTGAAATCAGAGCCCTTGATGTGGGGTGCGGGATAGGAAACTTTCACCCTTATTTCAAAGATAAGTTCAAAAGCCTTGCCGCCGTTGATATATCAGCCGCTGCCCTGGAACAAGCCCGCCGGGGGCATGAGTGGGTTGAATATAAACTATATGACGGGTGTATGTTGCCATATCCGGACAATTGTTTCCGGCTTGTTTTTACGATAAATGTCATGCATCATGTCAGCCCCGGATTACGACCGCAACTTCTGGCGCAAGCAGCAAGAGTCCTGCGCCAGGATGGGATGTTTATAGTATTTCAGCAAAATCCCTTTAATATCCTCACCCGCCGGGTGGTAAGCAATTGCGAATTTGATAAAGGTGTCCACCTGATACGAAGAAAAGCCATGAAAAATCTTTTAGAAGAGGCGGGCCTGCGAATTATCAAGTCGCCTACCATTCTCACCATTCCCCACCTCTTTCCCGTAATGAGAGGCCTTGACTTGATATTAGGGCGTCTTCCTTTTGGAACGCAGTATTTCATGTCGGCCGTACCTTCAGCCGAATCCGCCTCGGGCAAGACGATATAAGTTGGCACTACCCGATGCCGGCATTGCAAAAATTTGGAGAAAAACCAAAAATTTTATTTTGAACAACGGGGTTACGGCTTTACTTTTCCTCTATTCCATAAAAACACCATTCGTTATTATAATAAATCCTCTCAAACTGCTTGCAGTCCGCATACCTTTTATGGAGCCGCGCCGGAACAAGAAGGTAATCCGCATGATATTTCCGCAGTATGGAAAAAAGGGTTGCGGGGTCCGTTGTGCTGAAAAATTTGACAATATCCTTCCTGCGCTCTTCGAAAGCCTCCGCTGACATCTTAAAAAAAGGAAACGT
>CAYSMV010000135.1:0-2706 GCA_964432245.1 uncultured Desulfobacterales bacterium | reverse complement strand
CCGCCGGCCGCCGCCCGCCCGGAAGGAGGCGGTGGAATTCACGGGAAAAGACATTTTTCCCTTAAAAAGCGAACTG
Source organism: uncultured Desulfobacterales bacterium (assembly GCA_964432245.1). Taxonomy (GTDB): domain Bacteria; phylum Desulfobacterota; class Desulfobacteria; order Desulfobacterales; family Desulfosudaceae; genus JBFMDX01. The sequence continues at coordinate 2,630 of CAYSMV010000135.1, read as the reverse complement.
ACGGCTTTAAAACATCAGGGACCGGTGCCCTTGCCCGTTTTCGGACTGCTGACCGGCGGACCGTTCGTGCTTTATTTTCTGGCCGGTCTTATCGCCGCGCGCCTGGGCAGGAAGATGGATGATTCCGCACTAATGGCCCGCAAGGCCGGAACCGCTTTAAAGGCGGCCCGGAACGGCCGGGCGCCGGTTGAAGAACGCCTCGACCTGCTGTTCAAGGCGGTTGTCTATGCCGTTTACGCCAGAGCGGGCAAGAAGGGAGAGTCCCTGACCTACCGGGAAGCCCGGGGGCTTTTGCGGGACGGGGGGTGTGAAGACGATCTGGCTGATACGGCCGGCCGTCTTCTGGAGCAGATAGAACAGGCCCGGTACGGCGGTCAGGCCGTTGATGCCGGTTTTTTCAGGAAGACGCTGGCCACGGCCGGAGACGTGATACGGAGAATCCTGCCATGAAGCAAGTTCGGTTTTTTTTCGCGTTATGGGCGCTGTTTATGACTCCGGCGGCGCTGTTTGCCGAAGCGGGGGATCCGGCGCGGATTTTTATCGAGGCCGTGAAATCCTATGACCAGGGGGATTACGCGGCCGCGGCCGCGGGATTTTTGTCCGTCAGCGAGGGGGGTGTCGTCAACGGCAACCTTTATTACAATATTCCCAAGGCCTTTTTAAAAGCCGGGGATATCGGCCGGGCCGTACTGTGGTATGAAAAGGCGTACCGGTTGATACCCGACGATCCTGACGTGAAATTCAACCTGGAGTACGCGCGGTCGCTGGTCAGGGACAAGTCGCCGGAGGATACCGTCTCGCTGGCGGATTTGTTTTTCTGGCGTTTCTGGCTGGGGCGGAAAATCGTTGCCGGCCTGGCGGCCTGCTTCAGTCTCCTGTTCTGCCTGGCGCTGTTTTTGAAAAAAAAGATTAACAAAGGCGTTCCTTCTTTTGTCATATACGGCGCTTTCTGCCTTTTTTTCTTTTTTACCCTGACGGCAACGGGTAATTATTTTTTCGATTACCGGAACCACCAGGGCGTTGTCCTGGCCGAATCCGTATCCGTCAAATCCGGTTTTTCGGATCTGTCCACCGAGCTGTTCGTGCTGCACGCGGGCAGTCGCGTCACCATCGAGCAGGAACAGAAAGATTTTTATCGTATCCGTTTCGGAAAGGATAAAACCGGCTGGGTCAACCAGAAAGAGATCGGGGTCATCTGATTGATCAAAAATAATGGCGGACCGTAAAAGGCAGGCGTTATAATGAGTCACAACGCTGGCCGGGTCAGGAAAGTTCAGCGGGCAGAGATATCCGGCTGCCGGCTATGTACTGTATTAATTTGATAAACAGCCACAACATCGCCAGCGGCAGGATGATCGTCTGAATTAAAAACACGACGATCAGATCCAGGATATGGTTGATGATCTGTTCCGCCTTGGTTTTCAGGATACCGGCCTGCTGATGGAATTTTTCAATGGCAGGCGCCAGTCCTTTTTCCGTTTTGATCGTCGAAAGCGTTTCCCGGGCATCGTCCATGGAGACCGACGCGGTTTCATAGGTATTTTCCAGAAAAAACGAATAGGCCAGGAAATTAACGGCGGTCATCATGGGAATCATCGTGGCGGTTATGGCGGTTATGACCAGGAGTTTATAGCCGCCCCTGAAGAGATGCCTGCCGGTGGAAAGCCCGCTTGTTCGGATGCCGATGGAAAACAGCAGCAGTAATACTGATGCCGGCAGCAGGATCACCAGGCTGAGCCAGGGCATGGCCTGGTTTAAAAACAGCAGGATGCCCATGGCCACGCAACTGGCCAGCATTACCAGTGAAAACCTTTCCACCAGATCATTCAGGGGATCAAGCCATTCAAAGGGGGCGATTGTGGCGGAGCCGCCCGTGCCGAGGAGCTTGACAGATCCGCCAGCCTCGATTTTCTGGGCCACGGAAACCAGGGCGTTGATGGTTCTGGCGCCGGCAAAGGAGAGGGAGGCTTTCTTCAGGGTGTCGGTCATAAAATTTTTACTGGCAGGCTGGAATAATTTTGAGCCGGCGGCGATAGAGATTAAAATGAGAATTGACAAAAAAAGCAGGCTTGTCCGGGCTGTTTTCTGTTTCATGGCATTCTCCTTTGGATGATAGTGATGATTAAAAATAAATAATATTATAAAGTCCTGTTTTTCTCCAATGATCGCTTTTAGCCCTGGTTTTTATCGCCCTACGTCATTTTTGAATCGGCAGATCTTTTTCCCGAGACTCGGCTCAAAGCCCGCCGGTTTGGTTGAAGATCGTGCCGGTGACTGGATTTACCGCGATCCGGCAGGAGAATAATCCTGGAAAAATTTTCCGTTAAAATGCGATTTTTACCTTGTAAGTCACGGTTGACGTGCTATAATTCCAACTCTTGCTGATATCGGTTGCGGCGGTGCTTTGTTTATTCAAGAATTTAACGGACAAATAATTTGAGAAAAGGAGGCATATCTGATGAAAACACTGGTTGGTGGAGCGATTGCTTCGGTAGTAGGCCTTATTTTGCTGGCCGTATGGTTCGGTGAGTTCTTGCAGATCCTGGCGGGCACAATCCCGCTGGTTCTTTTAATGGGTGGTTGTCTGGCGCTTTACCTCGGGTTTGACGAATTGAAGGATACCTGGAAAA
>CAYSMV010000134.1:0-4554 GCA_964432245.1 uncultured Desulfobacterales bacterium | reverse complement strand
GGCTGCCCGATGGTTTTGAAATGGAGGCGGTTCGCCGGAAAACGACTTTATCCCATGATCGTCTGCAGGATGATAAGGCCCGGGCCTTTTTGCTCACCCGGGCCGTGGCCGAATGTCGGATGCTGGAGGAGATGGCGGCTTACTCCTATGACCTGCTGATTCTGGCCGGTTTCATGCGTAACCTGACGTCGTATTTTATTGACCGGGTTAATACTGATCCGGAACATCCGCGGATCATGAACATCCATCCGGCGCTGCTGCCGGCCTTTCCCGGCGTGGACGGTTACGGGGACACCTTTCGCTACGGATGCAAAATCGGCGGCTGCACCGTTCATTTTGTTGATTACGGTGAGGATACCGGGCCGATTATCGGCCAGCGGGCCTTTGAAATTCTGCCGGATGATACGGTTGAAAGCGTCAGAGAAAAAGGGCTGCGCCTGGAATGGCAACTTTACCCCGAGTGTATTCAGCTGTTCGCGGAAAATCGTCTGGAGTTGAGAAGAGCCGCTTACACACTTCAGGATGGCGGAAGGGCGGAGCGGAAGATCGTAATCCGGCGGTAATCAATGCCCGGACAAGACCCTGTTGATTGAATAATGGCCGACAGCAGAATCAAAGCCTTTCTATTCCCCCGATTAAACCGGAAGTATTTATTCCGCCTCCTGGTTGTCGCCATCGTTGCTTTTATTGTCTTTTATTATTTTTTTATTCCTTTTCGCGTGCAGGGGGACAGTATGTGGCCTACTTATAGCGACGGATCGATGAATTTCTGTTTCACCCTCTCATATCTGTTCCGCGAACCCGGCCGGAACGATGTAGTTACTATTCGCCTGGCCGGAAAGCGGGTTATGCTCTTAAAACGGATTGTCGCTTTGGAACATGACACGGTAGCCTTCCATGATGGCCGGTTGTTTGTCAATCAGAAGGCGGTGGCGGAACCCTATGTTTCCGGACCCTGCGACTGGAACCTTCCGCCCCGGCGAGTAAAAACAGGTCATGTCTATGTGGTGGGAGATAACCGCGGCGTACCTATGGAAATGCACCACTTCGGACAAACACCGGTCTACCGGATTGCGGGAGTGCCGTTATGGTAAATTCAAAAACCGTTCTAATCGTCTCTGCTGTTGCCGTGGCCGGTATTATCGGTTTTATTCTGATTTCTGGCGGTGATGAGGCTGTTATTAAAAAACGGTTTCAATACCTGGCTGAGCAGTTCGCGAAAGAATCACCGGAAAACAGCCTCCTGTCTGCCGCTAAAGCCGGGCGAATCGGTGATATGTTCGCGGATGGCTGCCGGGTGAACCTGCCGGCCTACGATGTGGAAAAGGTGTTTACCAGAGACGATGTCCAGCCCTATGTAATGATGGCAAGGTCCCGCTATAAAAGCATTTCCGTTGATTTTTATGATTTTAACATTGTTTTCCCCGGGACGGGTCAGGCAAACGTCGATGTTACCACCCTGGTAGAGGCGGTCACCATGGCCGGGGAATCCGTCCGGGAGACTCACGAGATGATCTTCTCCCTTAAAGAGGGAGAAGAGGACTGGTTATTTACCGTTATAGAGGGCGTGGAGGTCCTGGAAAGATGAGCGCCGTAGGCGTACCCTGTCGGCGGGCAAGCGGCGCGGTAAAAGGGATTACTGTCCGGCCTGACGTTCCAGGAATTTTTCACAGAAGATCCGCGCGATTAATTCATGGCCCTGCCGGTTCCAGTGGGCGTCATTGGCGATAAAGTATCGATCGATCACATGCCGGGGATCGGCCTTTCCGGGCGCGATGAAAGCCGGAAAATAGTTGATCAATTCGATTCTGTTTTGCCGGCACCAGTTTTCCCAGTATTTCGCATGGATGGAGTCAAGGTCGTTTTCCAGTATCTGAACAGGCCAGGGGTAAACCGCGACCGTTAATTTTATGCCATGGGTTTCCAGCAGTTTTCTTAGCCGGTCCATATAATTCGTCATTTTTTTCAGGCCGGGCCGACCGTATTTTTCAAGCAGTTCCGGATCTGTTGTCCAGCGACCGGTTTCCCAGGCCGGGCTTGTTGAAAAATCGATCAGTACCGCCAGGTACCGGCTTAATGAGTTGACGATTTTATCTTTTTTGATGCGTTCCAGAATTTTTTTTCTGGTTCCGCGGTCTTCAAACAATCGGCTTTGCACGTTTTCCCGCTCATCTAAATAGTAAGATTCGGCCTCGTCGCGGGCATCGGATATGTCCAGGAATACGGCCAGTTCATCGAATTTCAGGCCGACTTCCTCAATCAGATATTTTGTTTTACGCCAGTAAATAATGGGGGAATAGGATACGGCCGCTCCATTCAGGACTTCCACGTCGTGAGCGCGCAGGTTTTCGGCGACAATGCCGGGAAATGTATTTTCATAATCCAGGCCGATACCTTCGGTAAAGGAGTCTCCCATGAGAAGAATACGGTAGTTTTCAGCCTTCAGGGGTATCTGGCGAACGTCTGCGTCCCGGAAGCCCAGGGAATTGGTGCGGATTTTATATTTCAGCGGTCCCCAGGGGACATCGTCGACTGCCTGATTTTTCGACAGCCCGTGATGAAATACCGGCGAGGCCCGACGAAAAGTGAAGGCCGCCTCCAGCAGATTTTCTTCCTGCGGGTTATCGGAAAATACTCGGAAAAAACATGACAGGATCAGAATTCCGGCCAGCGAGGCTATGATGATAACGGCGGCCAGAGTGAGCGCCGGTTGTTTTTCAAAGCGGTTTGTCCGCCCGTCTTTATTATCGGCGGCGGTCACTCGCCGTAAACCTTTTCCGGCGGGACTGGTTCTCCTAGAAAAAATCCCTGCCCGTAGTCACAACCCAGATCTACCAGAAACCTCAGTTGTTCTTCGCTCTCAATGCCTTCGGCTATGACTTTTTTGTCCGTGTCATGGCACATGGTGATAATAGCCCTGACCAGCGAGGCGCTGTACTGATCTTTCAGCATGGAGTGGACAAAGGATTGGTCTATTTTGACGATATCGATGGGGAGCCTCTGCAGCAGGCTTAATGACGAGTATCCGGTCCCGAAATCATCCAGCAGAATGGTTATTCCGGCGTCGGACAGCGCCTGCAGCAGGTTCCGGACTTCCTCGATCTTCCGGGTAGCCACCCGTTCGGTTATCTCAATGCCGATCAGGGAGGAATCAACGTCATATTCCTTTATGGTTGCCATGAGCTCATCAAGCATGGTCGGATTGTTTAATTCATATATGCAGCAGTTGATCGTCTTCTGGTTAATGGGCCGATGCTGTTTTTTCCAGGCTGCTATCTGTTGGCATACGCTTCTTTCCACGCGCAACCCCACGGTCCGGATTAAACCCGTCTGCTCCAGTACCGGGATAAAGTCGGATGGGGAAATCAAGCCTTTTTCCGGGTGCTTCCAGCGCAAAAGGGCTTCCATGCCGATGACTTCACTGGTTTTCAGATTTATCTGGGGCTGGTAGAAAATGAGGAATTGATTTTTCTCGATGGCTTTTCGCAGTTCCTGAGCGATGGAAAAGCGAGTGGAGAGCAGGTCATCATGGGCGTTGTACCGGTGCGGCCTTGTGTTGAGCGATTCCTTGGCGTAATACATGGCGATATCCGCCTGCCGCAGAAGGTCTTCCTTGGCCTGGCCGTCCAGCGGATAAAGGCTGAAGCCCACGCTGACTTCCTGAAAAATCGTGCTGCCCTGAATGATGAAGGGACTGTCTTTAACATTTTTAATTATTTTTTCCCCCAGGGCCCATGCTCCTTTTTCCAGCTCGATGCCTTCTCCCAGGATGACGAATTCATCCCCTCCGGTGCGCGCAACGGTGTCGCTTTCCCGGACCGATAGCTCCAGGCGATGCGCCACACCTTTGATCAGTTCATCTCCGGCGGCGTGTCCCAGAGTGTCGTTGATGTCTTTGGTGCGGTTCATGTCCACCACGTAAACCGCCAGCAAAGATTTATAGCGGTAAGCCCTGGCAATGGCTTTTTCAAACCGGTCATGGAGCAGGGAGCGGTTGGCCAGGCCGGTCAATTCGTCGTAATAAGCCATGAGATGCAGATTTTTTTCCATCTCTTTCTGTTGGGTGATGTCCCGGACAATTCCGCGAAACCCGATTTTTCCGCCTTTCTTGTTCTTGATCAGGGAAATAGAGGCGTTCACCCATATTTCCGATTTGTCTTTTCTGATCAGCTTCCAGTCAAAACCGTTGGACGGCTCCTCTGTCCGGAACACATGATTGAATGTCTGGTAGACCAGTTTGACGTTGAAGTCATCGAGGTAGTTGCGGTTATTCATGCCCATCATTTCTTCTTCAGAATATCCCAGCATTTCGCACATGCGATGGTTAAAAAAGGTGAAGTTTCCCCTGATATCGACTTCATAATAGGCATCCTGAATTCCTTCCAGTATGGTCCTGTAGCGCTGTTCTTTTTCCCGAAGGGTCTCTTCGGTCTGATGGTATTGATCGATTTCCTGTCTTAACCGGGAAACCTCTTGTTTTAGCGCTTCGTAACCCATATTTTTATTCATAATTCTTGCAACCGAAAATATTGAGGATTAGATTAAAGATTCTAA
>CAYSMV010000133.1:0-3912 GCA_964432245.1 uncultured Desulfobacterales bacterium | reverse complement strand
GGACGGCCTTCACCCGGTCCAGGGAACAGGCGATGATGTTCAGCGCCAGCAGCAGCAGCAGGGCCTGGAACCAGAGCGAATGGTACATGTCAAAAATGTCGAGCCGGGAAAGAATAAGGTAAAGCGGCTCGCCGAAGTGATCCCGGTAGTAGGCGGGCGGCTTGTTCTGGGGAATCAGGGTGCCGATGACCGCGGCGGCGGCAATGATTAACAGTACCGCCACGGTCAATCGGACCGATGTCATTTTTTTCCACAGGGCGCCCGGCAAGCCCGCGGGCGATTGTTGTCCGGTCATCGTTTGAAAGCTCTCAACATCAGGGATAAACACAGTTTGTTTGTAAATATCAGACCGTTTTGATAAATATCAATAGAAATATAGCGGATCGGGAGGAGATTGTCCGATGGCTTTGTCCGGATTGTATATAGTAGCCTGTCCTATCGGCGATTACGAGGACATAACCTTAAGAGCGCTCAGGGTTCTGAACGAGGTCGATCTCATCGCCGCCGAGGACACGCGCAAGGCCGGGAAGCTTCTTTCTTTTCACGGAATTAAGGCCGGGGGACGCCTGGTATCCTGTCATGAACATAACGAGGATGACCGCCTGGCAGAACTGACGGATCGCCTCTTGCGGGGAGAATCCGTGGCGTTGATAGGGGACGCCGGATTGCCCGCCATATCCGATCCCGGTTTCAGGCTGATCAGAGACGCCATAGAAAAAGGCATCGCCGTGGTGCCGGTGCCCGGCGCTTCCGCCGTTACCGCCGCCCTGGCGGCCAGCGGACTGCCGACCGACGCATTTTTTTTTGAAGGGTTTTTGCCCAAAAAAAAAGGAAAACGGGAAAAGCGTCTGGCGGCTCTGGCCGAAATATCCGCCACCCTGGTTTTTTTCGAGTCTCCCTTGAGAATATCAGAGACACTGCGGGAGCTGATTGAATTTCTGGGGGACAGGCGGGCCGTTGTCTGTCGGGAAATGACCAAGGAGTACGAGGAATTCTTGCGCGGTCGTCTGTCCGAAATCATGAAAATACTGGACCGGCGACAGGCCGTTAAAGGAGAAATAACGCTCGTGGTGGCGGGAAAGGCGGAACAGGAATCCGACATTGACGGCGACGAAATTCGCGGGGCAATCGCGGAAGGCTCTCATGGGCCGTCGGAACTGGCGGGAATATTATCGGCCAAGCACGGCATCTCCAGACGTCTCATATATGAAGAGATTCTGCGGATAAAGAAAGAAACAGATCAGGAAAAACGGGACCGGAAGAAGTGAATTCGTCCAGCGGCGGTCGTTATTCGCACCATTTGGGCTTTCTTTTTTCCAGAAAGGCGATGGCGCCTTCCATTATCTCCTCGCCGGCGACGACTTTCCGGAAAGCCCTGAGGCTGCTTTCGTATCCGCCCAGGCCCCGGTTGACCAGTTCTTTGGTCAATTTTACGGCCAGGGGCGCCGCGTTTTTCATCCTTGCCGCGAGATCAAGGACGGTTTCCATGAGCTTTTCGGCGGGCACCACTTTATTGACCAGCCCGATTTTAAAGGCCTCATCGGCCGATATACGATCGCAGGTAAAAAGCAACTCCTTTGCCCTGGCCCGGCCGACTTCGTCGGCGAGCCGGATGGCGGCGTAGGGGCATATCGAACCCCGCAACGCGCCGATGAAGCCCATCTGCGCCTGATCCGAAGCGATAATGATATCGCACATGAGGGCGCATTCCATGCCATGGCCCAGGGCGTAGCCGTTGACCGCGGCGATAGTCGGTTTCCCCAGCTCGACGAGTTTCATCAAGGTGGAGTTTCCCGAGGGTACGTCAAGCTGCTGTTCTATCATCTGTAAAGTCCTGGGGTCCGACAGATCCGCTCCGGAAGAAAAAGTGTTGCCGGTCCCGGTGAGGACGACTACCCGCACGGCGTCGTCTTTTTCCACTTCTTCTAAAACATCCCGAAGCTCGTTCATCAGATCCAGGGAAAGGGCGTTTTTTTTCTCGGCCCGGTTGAATCGTATGATCGCGGTGCTGCCTTTTTTTTCGCGCAAAATGTTCTGTCCGCTCATGATCTTGCCTCCTCTGTTTTGCCGATGCCGCGGATTTTGTTTTGTGCCGGTTTTTTAGATTTTTATTTCCCCCCCCAAGACCGGATGCCGTCTGGCTGCCAGGCGGACGATGCGGCTTCCGGTCTGGCCATAGGAAAACCCGGCCACTTCGGCGGCACCGGCCAGGCTGGCGTCGAAGCTGATGTCCGCGTTGGGATTCACGTCCAGGACATAATAATTTTCGTCGCGCATGCGCAGATCGATACGGCCGTAGTCGCGGCATCCCAGCGCCGCGTAAGCGGAACGGCAGATTGCTTCGATTTCGCGCACTTCTCCGTCCTTCAAAGGCGCCGGCAGCAGCGTCTTGATTCCTTCATAATGCAACGATCCCGGGACAAACTTGGCATCATAGGTGCATAGGCGGTCATGGATATCGGTGAACACGGAAAAATCCATTTCAGCCGGCGGTAACATCTCGATGTGCCCATTACCCCAGAGAGAGACATGCAACTCGCGGCCGTCGATAAAATCTTCCACGAGTGCGGCCTGGTGATAAGTCTCCAGGATGTATCCGATCCGGTTATTTAATTCTTTCTCGGTCATTACAACGGCATCGGGGGTAACGCCTTCGCTGCAATGCTCATTGACCGGTTTGACGATGGCAGGGAAAACTTTCCAGTCGCGCGCGTCCGGCGTATCGTACAGTCGCCACACGGGAACGGGGATGCCGAATGCCTCGAGAATTTCCATAACACGGCGTTTATCCTGAGCCAGCGCCAGCGCGTCCGAACTGGCGCCGGTAAACGCAAACCCCAAAGACTCCAGAATCTGCGCCACCATGAATTCACTGTGTGAAAATCCCGGAAGGCTTTCGCACCAGTTAAAGACGATATGCGACATGGGATCAAAGGGTTTTAAGGCTGAAGCGGCTTCGGCATCCTCAAGCGGGACCAGCGTGGTCGGATGCCCGATATCGGAAATCGCCTGATAAAGACGATCGGATAGAGAGACGACCTCTTCTTTTTCACTTGCCGTCCAGGCCGGATCAAGATTATACAGCAGCAGAACATTGAGCTCTGATGGAGCGATGTCGACAGGCATTTGTTATTCCTTATCCGTGTGCTGGTGCCGGATCAAACATATATTTCCGGCTCAATGGTATCAACCTCCTTGATTTATACTCTCACGGCAACGCCGTTATTTTTTCCAGCCCTTGATAGATCCAGGCCCTTTCAACGTTTCCCGGCGTGGAAAGTGCATATGTTACGGGAAAATCGGTTTTCGATATCTATTGATCTTTATAAAGGCATTAATTATTTTTTTCAATATTTTTAATCCGCACTATTCTTGAATTACACGTATGGGTCGATTTTTATGATGAACGATTCGGACTGAAAGATTGACTTCTTTTCTTGTCATGGAATCAGCGGACAAGCCCGTGCGGCGGCATTGTCCGTCCGGACATGGATCCGGTGGCGCTTGTGTCCGATCCAGATTGATGAGGGAATATCAGAGACCGGCGGCTAAGGATGCTCATTTCCCAGCCGGGCAAGGTACTCTTCCCATTCCACCGGCACCAGCTGGCGTTTTTTTACATTGCACGTTTTGCAGGCCGGAACCACGTTGCTTCTGGTGGTTTTGCCGCCCCTGGATATGGGAACGATGTGGTCCATGGTCAATTCCGCCGGCGGTACGGACCGGCCGCAGTAATAACAGACTCCGCTGGAGAGCTGCCGCTTCCACCATTGAGTCTGTCTCATCTCCCGCGCTTTGTTTTTTTCCCTTTTTATGTCCGCTTCCGTGGTCAGGCTAAAGCGGGACTGAGACGCGTACCGTCTTTTTTCTGGTCGGTCAGCCATTTTTTAATTTCCCGTGTCAACAGGTGAT
>CAYSMV010000132.1:0-2422 GCA_964432245.1 uncultured Desulfobacterales bacterium | reverse complement strand
GAGCGTTGAATGACCGGCCCGTCGGCCGTGGGGTCCGAAAACGGCACCCCCAGCTCCAGAATATCAAGGCCGGCCCGGCACATGGCGGCCATGATCTCTTCCGACGCCGCCGGAGTGGGATCCCCGGCGGTCACAAAACCCACCAGCGCCTTTTCTCCGGCCGCGGCCAGCCGTTGAAACGTTTCTTTGATGCGATCCATATACGATTCTCCTGATAGGCGAACTTTCTTTTGTTTATCATCATCCGGTTTCACCGGATGATCCGGAATATAACCGGCCCCCGAAGGGCCATGGATTAGCCGTCAAGGGCTTCGATAATTCCCAGGTCCTTGTCCCCGCGGCCGGAAAGATTGACCACGACAATATCGTCTTTTAGCCTGTCCGGCGCCGTCCGGATAGCGCCGGCCACGGCATGCGCGCTCTCCAGGGCCGGGATAATGCCTTCCAGTCGACACAGCCGGTGAAAGGCCTCCAGGGCCTCGTTATCATCGGCGGCCATATACCGAATCCGCTTCAGATCCTTCAGCAGCGAGTGTTCCGGCCCCACGCCCGGATAATCCAGCCCCGCGGCAATGGAATGCACCGACGATATCTGTCCGTATTCGTCCTGAAGCAGGTAAGACTTGGAGCCGTGCAACACGCCCGTGGTGCCGCAAACCAGAGTGGCCGCGTGCTCCATGGTGTTCAAGCCCCGGCCGCCGGCCTCCACGCCGAGCATCTCGACGTCTTCGTTGAGAAAAGGATAAAAAAGACCCATGGCGTTGCTGCCACCGCCCACGCAGGCGATCAGCAGGTTCGGCAGCCGGCCCTCCAGCGCCATGACCTGCTCCCGCGTCTCCTCGCCGATCACTTTCTGAAAATCCCGCACCATCACCGGATAAGGGTGCGGGCCGGCCACGGATCCAATAACGTAAAACGTGTCCCGAACCCTGGACACCCAGTGCCGCATGGCTTCGTTCATGGCGTCTTTCAGGGTGCCGGAACCGGCCTGCACCGGCGTCACCGTCGCGCCGAGCAGCTTCATGCGCTTCACGTTCGGCGCCTGGCGCCTGATATCCTCAACGCCCATGAACACCTGGCATTCCATGCCCAGCAGGGCCGCGGCCGTGGCCGTGGCCACTCCGTGCTGACCGGCCCCGGTTTCGGCGATGATCCGTTTCTTTCCCATCCATTTGGCCAGCAGGGCCTGCCCGACGGTGTTGTTGATTTTGTGCGCCCCGGAATGAGCCAGGTCTTCGCGCTTCAAATATATCCGGGCGCCCCGCAGATGTTCCGACAGCCGCCGGGCGAAAAACAGGGGCGTGGGCCGGCCCACGAAATTTGCCAGCAACTGCCTGAGCTCCGCCTGAAAGGCCGGGTCGGGCATGATTTCCCGGCGCCGGGCATCCAGTTCCAGGACGGCCGGCATCAGCGTCTCGGCGATATACATGCCGCCGTAAACGCCGAAATGACCGCGCTCGTCCGGGTATTGCCCGGCCGGGTAACTTTGTTTTTCAGACTGACCTGTCATCAAAATATCCTCCTTAACCTCCTGTCCCGGGAAAAGCCGGGGCTACACCGGCTGACAGCCGATATAAAGTCTTCCACCTTTTTCAAATCCTTTCTGCCGGGCGCCGCCTCCACCCCGGAGCTGACGTCCACGGCATCGGGCAGGGCCTCTTTTATGGCAACGGCCACGTTTTCCGGGTTCAGGCCCCCGGCCAGAATCAACGGCGCCGCCGCTTCCAGGCCCCTGGCCCGGCTCCAGTCCCAGTTCGCGGCGTTGCCGCCGGGCAGCCCGCCCCGGCCGCACTCCACCAGAAGGCCGTCCGCGCGATAACGAAGCGCGTCCTTTATAAAAGGTTCCCGCTCGGCAAACAGGGCCTTGATCACTCTAACCCCGCTGTTTTTGAGCAGCGCCAGGGTTTCCGGGGTTTCGGCCCCGTGCAGTTGCGCGACGGTCAACCCGCAGGCAGCCACCGTCTCCATGATCGCCTCGGCCGGTTCATCAACAAACACGCCCACGGTCGCCGCCCGGTTGCCGACGGCCGCGCAGATCTCGGCGGCCTGCTCCCGGCTGACATGGCGGGGGCTTTTGGCGAAAAAAACACACCCGATGGCATCCGCCCCCAGCCCGACGCAGGCCGCCGCCTCCTCGGCCGAAGTCAGGCCGCAGATCTTCACCTGCGGGGTTAGTATGTCGTGTTTTGTTTTATTCATTATTCCTCATCAACCCGCGGTTAAACTTCCCCGTGGGGCCGGAGGCCCACTTCCTTATTATAATCCGCCGCCTTGATCAGTTCCCGCAGAAACCCGATCGTGTCGTCGGCCCGGACGAGGCTCTCGCCGATCAGAAAAACATTGATGCCGGCCTTCCGGGTGGCGCGGATATCATCAGGCGTGCTGATGCCGCTGGCCGCCACCGGAATCTGGCTCGCCGAAA
>CAYSMV010000131.1:0-4857 GCA_964432245.1 uncultured Desulfobacterales bacterium | reverse complement strand
TTTTCAAACGGGATACAGCAGTAGAGTTTTGACAACTTCTTTTGTTCGCAACACCTCAGTGCCCTCCGGAATGACAATGAGAGCGTTTTTTCTGGCCATTGATTGCAGGCGGCTTTTCTGCTTTAAGGGGGTGACGTGTAAGGCGGCAGCCTGTGGTGTTGCCCGCGCGTGAATAAACTGGGTCCACTCCCGGTCTCCCCTAACCGTCTCCGTGAGAACCGCGGTCGCCGTGGGAAATTGAACGGCGGTCTCTCCCTTCATTTTCAAAAGAGCAGGCAGGGCGATCTGCAGAAAGGCCATCTCGTTGGACGGCGGTCCGCCGGGCAGGCAGAAGAAAGGCTTATGCTCAAGCAGGCCGAAGGCGATCGCCTTTCCCGGCCCGATCCTGACCCGATGGTAAATCCCTTGCCAGTTCAATTCTTTCAGCACGCCGGTCATCAGGTCGCGCTCGCTGCCCCAGACGCCGCCGCTGGTGATAAAGGCGTCAACCTTCGGCAGCGCTTCTTGTATAGCCCGGCTGATATCGATTTTTCGGTCTCTGGCGATGTCAACACTGTAGATGATGTGGTGCTGTCTCAGCCAGGAGCAGATCTCCACCAGGTTGCTGGCGTATAATTTACCCTCGGGCAGGGGCAAACCGGGCGCTACCACCTCGTCGCCGGTGGCGATGACGGCCAGGCCGGGCAGCCTGTACACCTCGGCTTTTTCCACCCCGGCGGTGGCTATCAGCCCGGTCAGGGCCGGGGTGATTTTTTCACCCTTTTCGGCTACGGTATCCCCCCGCCTGATATCGGTTCCTCTGGGCAGGATGTTTCTTCCCGGCTCGGCCGTATTCACGCAGACGATGTGATCCTCCCGGAGAGCAACGTATTCTTCGGATAACACGGCATCCGCGCCAGCTGGCACCGATCCCCCGGTAGTGATGCGGACGGCCTTACCGGGAGAGACGGCGAGATTGGTGGCGTTGCCGGCCGTAACGCGGCCGGCCAGCTCCAGGGTAACGGGATGATCGGGGGAAGCCGGTTTCAGGTCTTGTGAACGTACGGCATACCCGTCTTTCAGAGAGGCGTTGATGGAAGGGCTGTCGACTCTGGCGATAATATCGGCGGCCAGCACCCTGCCAGTCAGGTGTTGCAGGTCGATGGTCTCCGAACCGGTCGTATCGATATGCGCCAGAGTCAGCGCCAGGGCCTCGTCATAGCCGATAAAATTTTTCATGAAACAAATGCTAACATGTTATCAACACCTTATCAATAAGTTATGAACAGGCGGTAAATATCTTTAATAATTTGATTTAATTATTAATAATATGGATAACGAGAGACGGGAAGCGGTTATGAACATCTTGACGGCGACAAGGCATCTTTTTTATGACCATGATGCCGCTGCGGCCGCGGCTTCCGGCTTCCACTGGAGATATAGTTCGCCCGTCATGGCGAACGAGGCCCGGCTGATTGTTGTAAACAACTTATCGACACGATTATCTCATTGATTCCCTTTATTAAATGCAAGAACAGGGACGATCTGAGGCGGATATGAACACGACTTTAACTGCCATGAGATGTTTAATAGTTACTGGACATTAGACGTTTTTGAACAAATTATGAACATCTTTCTGCTGATAAATCGACAAGATTTTTCAACCCAAACGAATCCAGCCGCGATTTGACTCAATCAGGCGCCGATCCTTTAAGGTAAAAATTCCTCAAGCCCGGGGAGGCCCTGCTCCCGTCCTTGGAATGTAAAACATTTGTAAATTGCATAAAATATGGATGCGGATTCATTCATTCTAATCTATAAGAGGAAAAATCTGGCTTTCGCCGCCCTCAGTCGGGCGGCGGATAGAAGAAGATGATTTAATGTGAAAGAGAGGATTGACATGTTATCTTTCTTACCGGGGATTGCGCGGGGGGTGTTGTCTATTGTTTTATATTCGGCCAATACTGTTTTCTGGTGTTTTCCCCTGTATACCACGGCTATCTTGAAATTCTGTATTCCTGTTCCCGTCTTTCGCCGCCTGTGCAACCGGGTACTGATCCATATCTCCTTCGCCTGGATCCGGTGCAACAACCTGAACCAGGACCTTTTTTATAAACTTGATATTGCCGTCGACGGCATTGAGGAGTTGACGCCGGATGACTGGTATCTGGTTATCAGCAATCATCAGACCTGGGTGGATATTCTGGTTCTGCAGCGGGTTTTTTACCGCAGGATTCCTTTTTTGAAATTTTTTCTCAAAAAAGAGCTGATCTGGGTGCCGGTTCTGGGGCTGGCCTGGTGGGCGCTGGATTTTCCCTTCATGAAGCGGTACTCCGGATCTTTTCTCAAGAAAAATCCCCACCTGAGAGGCAAGGACATCGAGATTACCCGCAGGGCTTGTAGAAAATTTTCGGAGACGCCCGTGTCGGTTATGAACTTTCTGGAAGGCACGCGGTTTAACATCCGTAAGCATCAGTCACAGCGGTCGCCTTATGCTCATCTGCTGCGCCCCAAAGCCGGGGGCATCGCCTTTGTTCTGGCCGCCATGGGCGACTACCTGAAGAGCATCGTCAATGTCACCATCGTCTATCCGCCCGGCCCGAAAAGTTTCTGGAATTTTCTGTGCGGCCGTCTGACGCATATCCGCGTTCATGTCGAAGTCATCCCGATTACCGACCTGCTGATCGGCGATTATTTTGAAGACGAATCGTTCCGGGATCGTTTCCAGGAATGGGTCAACGTGCTCTGGGAAGCAAAAGATCGACGGGTCGCGGAGATGAACGGGCAGGCACCGCCCGTCTTACCGCCTAATTGATTCGGATTCAGGAAGCGGGGTAATAACAAGCCTTCCGGCTGAATCGCGATCGGCTGCTCACCACTTCTCCTTTTTTCTCCAGATAATCCAGCGTCAGGCGGACCCATCCTTCGGCGAAAAGACGTTTTCGCGCCTCCGTCCCGCTGTACAGCTTTTTTAGAATCTTCCTGGGTGTCGTGCCTTTTCCCCCGCCGGCCTCGATGATGGAAAGAATTTCCCGGGTCCGTTCATGGCGGTGGGCAATCAGTTCCCGGAC
This sequence comes from uncultured Desulfobacterales bacterium, assembly GCA_964432245.1. GTDB lineage: Bacteria > Desulfobacterota > Desulfobacteria > Desulfobacterales > Desulfosudaceae > JBFMDX01. The sequence continues at coordinate 1,807 of CAYSMV010000131.1, read as the reverse complement.
GCGGCGGGCCGGATCGGTGATCGGGCTGCCGTGGGCGCTTAAGATCAGGTTGAGGTTCGGCAGGGCCAGCGCTTTTTCCAGTGTGCGCAGGTACCCTTCAATATCCGAGCGCGGGGGGCCGAGCCAGGTGGTGACCGAACGCATGATATTGTCGCCTGAGAAGAGAATGCCTCTGGTTTTGTTGTAAAGAAAGATGTGGTCGTCGCAATGACCGGGAGCCGGAAAAATCCGCCAGGGTTCGCCGTTGATGGACAGAGCGGCGTTTTCGTCGATGAGCTGGTCGGGATGACGGGTGAACCTGGTTCCCAGCAGCGCCGGCTGAAAATATTTCAGCACGAAACCGGTCAGCAGGCGCTCCATAAGGCCGGCCCCGTCATTGCCGTCAGAAGAGACCCTGTAGTAATGTTTTCTGGAAATCATGCTGCCGGCCATTTTCTCCGTCAGGATCGTTCGGATGCCGAATTCCCGTTTCAGGTAGGGCAACCCGGAAATATGATCCGGATGGGTGTGGCTGGGAAGGGCGCGGGTGATGTTGAATTGTCCCCCCCGTGATTCCACCAGCTCTTTTATCCTGTTGATCTCCTTGCCCAGATGCTGGAGGATTTTTTTGCGTCCGTATCCGGCGTCGAAAATCAGCCCGTCATCTCCGGCCAGAACATAGAGGTTGACCGGCGGCATTAACGCGCCCAGGGCTCCTGTTTCGGTGATCATGAAGATGTCGGGATAAACTTCTTCCATAATATGCCGGCCGACGTTATTGAAAGAATTAGTCTTGCTATTTCAATTTTCTTTAGTTTAAAGTTAAACTTCGTATTGTTTACTTTGTATCAATCATTTTTAACAGAAATGCAATGGTAAGAAAAGGAGCCTGGTATGCGGGATGTCTATGTGATCGGCGTGGGAATGACAAAATTTGGAAAACATATGGACAAGAACATGAAAACCCTGGCCTCGGAGGCGACCAGTATAGCCATGAAGCATGCCGGGATCACCAAGGACATGATCCAGGTGGCGGTGGTCGGCAACGCCTATCAGGGGCTGGTCACCGGCCAGGAGTCCATCCGGGGGCAGGTGGTGCTGCGGGCCATGGGCATCGGTGATATTCCGGTTACCAACGTGGAAAACGCCTGCTGCTCATCGGCTACGGCCTTGCAGGTGGCCTGGATGGATATCGCTCTGGGCCTGCATGATGTCGGCTTGGTGCTGGGCATGGAAAAGATGTACATGGACGACCGGGAAAAACGGCTCAAGCTTTTTTCCGCGTCGGCGGACGTGGAGGTGGTCGAGCAGATCGTGGCGGCCATGAAGGCCGATGCCGAAAGAAAACGTAAGGAGGCCGAGGCCAGAGGCGAGGGAAAAGACGAGAAGAAAGAGGAGAAGAAATCCAAGGGCGGCAGCGCCTTCATGGAGATATATGCCATGGGCACGCGGTTGCACATGGACAAATACGGCCTGACCCAGCGGCAGCTGGCCTGCGTCAGCGCCAAGAATCACAACAACAGCGTGCACAACCCCTACGCCCAGTATCAGAAACCGTTTACCGTGGAGGAAGTGCTGGCGGCCCCGCTGATCGCTTACCCTCTGACTCTGCCCATGTGCTCTCCGGTCGGAGACGGCGCCTCGGCGTTGATTATCTGCTCCAGGGAATATGTCAAAAAGCTGGGCGTATCCAAGCCGGTGAAGATTCTGGCTACTGTTCTGGCCAGCGGCATGGATCGGGGCTTTGATGATCCGGATATAGGGGCCCGGCTGTCCAGGATCGCTTATGAGAAAGCCGGGGTGGGGCCGGAAGATATCGATGTGGCTG
>CAYSMV010000130.1:0-2963 GCA_964432245.1 uncultured Desulfobacterales bacterium | reverse complement strand
AAAAAGCCAACTGTGAGCGAGATTGAGGCTTTCGGGGAAACAGGCGGTTTGTATTGAAGGCGTTAAAAATCGCAAGCTGTTCGAGGCGCTTGCGCCGAGTTCTTGCGATTTAGCATTCAATGCAAACCGCGCCTCGAAAGACTCACGAAGCGAACAGTTTGAGCTTTTTACGATTCCATCATATTTAATGCTTTCGGAATTTTTAAAAAAATATTACGATAATTCTGAAACCGGAAAGGAAATGGGATCGTGAAAGAACTTATTGTCATTATTGCCGTTATCGCCGTGTATCTGCTGATGCAGATTGTCATTCTGCCCCGGCTGGGAATCTCCACCTGAATGCGGCCGGCCTGTCAGTTGACGGAGAAAAAGCCCGAGCCGACACTGGACGTGGATTCAAAAAGCATAAGGAATAAAGAAAAACCGTAATGGGTAAAAGAACCTTGCGCACGCCCCTGTGCGACCTGCTGGGCATCGAATATCCCATCCTCAGCGCGGGCATGGGGCCGACCCTGATCGGCGAGCCCAACGGCGCGCCAGTGGAACTGGTGGTAGCGGTGTCGGAAGCCGGCGGACTGGGCGTTTTAGGCGGCGCCGGCTTTACCCTGGAGGAACTGCGGGCGGCCATCCGGGAAATAAGGTCAAAAACGGATAAACCCTTTGGCGTTGACCTGCTTTTGCCCAAGAACCTGCCCGGCGCAGGCATGACCGGCGGCGGCCAGCTGAACCTGGCCCAGGTGATTGCGCTGCTGCCCGAAGCGCATCTGACCTGGTTCCGCAAAATAGCCGGGGAAATGAACTTCCCGCCGCTGGACGATGTCAAAGTGCCCACCGACACCGCCACCATGAATCCCAGGGCGGCCGTGGCCATCTGCATCGAAGAAAAAGTGCCCCTGTTCGCGTCCGGCCTGGGAGATCCCGGGTTCATGGTCAAAGACGCCCACGCGGCCGGCATGAAGGTTCTGGGCGTAGTGGGCAACGCCAAAAACGCGGCCCGCGTAGCGCGGTCCGGGGTAGACCTGGTGGTGGCCCAGGGCCATGAAGGAGGCGGGCATACGGGCCGGGTGGGAACCATGGCCCTGCTTCCCCAGGCCATTGACGCAGCTTTTCCGGTGCCGGTGCTGGCCGCGGGCGGAATCGGCGACGGCCGGGGGGTAGCCGCCGCCCTGGCCATGGGGTGTGTCGGCGTCTGGGTCGGCACCCGGTTTCTGGCCACCAACGAAGGCGGCGCCATGGAGTTGTGCAAGCGGCGCATCCTCTCTTCTACCGATGAAGATACCCGGGTCAGCTACCTGTTCACCGGAAAAACCTCCCGCACCAACGTTACCCGGCTCCACGAGCTCTGGGATTCGTCCGGTCTTGCGCCGCTGCCCTTTCCGTTCCAGGTCCTGCTGGCTTCCGCCCTGCTGGAGGGATTCATCAGATCCGGACGCGAGGATTATATCAGCGGATTTGCCGGCCAGATTTCCGGCCTGATTCACGACATTAAACCGGCCGCTCAGGTCCTGGAAGGGATGGTGGCCGAAGCCGCGGACATTCTGTCCCGGAAGCTGCCGGAAACGGTTACTGCGCGATAAAAAAAGTCCCGGCGCGCGGACATGTAACGGCTTGAAAAAAAGAATAAAAAAAGCTATAATTCTAAAAATAATCACAAGCATAAAGGAAAGCCGCTGGTATGAATCTTCAGCAATTCTGGTTGAAGTATTATACGGATAGCAACCAGCAGATAAACATCGCCGCCAATAACGGCCGCCCTTATCTATGGATGCGCAAAACAGGACAATGGGTTTATCTGGCCGATTCAAACGGAGACTTCCGCGCGGCTAAAGGAGAAGACAGCCTGTTCAAGGTAATCGTGGAATGGCTGAACGCCATCAGAGCCGGACATGAAAAAATAAATGATCTAAAACATGATATTATTAAAGAAAATATTGAATACGACCCCGACCGAAACTGCTGGTCCTGTAAAGGAGCGCCCGGCAACAAGGTGGTCCGTTGATTAACATCGTTGTCTAACCGCCCTGCCGCTTTTGTTCTTCAACCCCTATGCCCGCGTTTTTATCTTTTTGATGAATCTCATTACGACCCATAGCAGCAGCGATTTTGACGCCCTGGCTTCCCTGATCGCGGCCGGCATCTATTACCCCGGCGCCCTGCTGGTATTGCCCACCCGCGTCAACCCCAATGTTCAGGCCTTTCTCTCCATCCATAAAGATTTGTTCACCATGAGCTCATACAGGGAAATGGATCCGGAAACAATCACCCGGCTGATCGTCGTGGATACCAACCAGTGGAACCGGCTGGACAGGATGGCCGCCCTCTCCCGTAAAAAAAACCTGGATATTCATGTCTGGGATCATCACGCTCTACCCTCCGACATCGCCGCCAGTCAGGTGGTGCAGGAGGCCGTGGGCGCCTGCGTCACCCTGTTCATGGAGCGCTTTGAAGCCCGCGGCCTCGAGTTAACGCCCATCCAGGCAACCCTTTTTCTGGCGGGAATATACGAAGACACGGGCAACCTCTCCTTTCCCTCCACCACGGTCAGAGACGCCCGGGCGGTGGCCTACCTGCTTTCCAACAAGGCTGATTTGGGCGTGCTGGAAAATTTTCTGCGACCGGTCTACGGCATCCGGCAGAAAGAAGTGCTCTTTGAAATGCTCCGGAAGGCCGAACGGATCGACATCAACGGACACATAGTAAGTATCTGTGAAATGAACATCAAGGGGCACACGCACGGCCTGTCGCTGGTGGTGCATATGTACCGGGACATTCTGAATGTGGATGCCACCTTCGGCATATTTAACGACCCTGAAAAAAAACGATGCGTGGTTATCGCCAGAAGCGGGGTCGACGCCATAGATGTAGGGCAGATCATGCGCGTCATGGGCGGCGGCGGTCACCCGGTTTTTTTATCGGTCCGGTTAAAAGAGGGAAACACCAGCTTTGCCAGCGAATCGATCTTG
>CAYSMV010000129.1:0-2947 GCA_964432245.1 uncultured Desulfobacterales bacterium | reverse complement strand
GGCTCGATGTAACCGGGCAGCCTTACCCGGCCCTGGAAGTGGTGAGAAAAATTAACAACGACGGCGCCCTTTACTTCGGGCCCTATACCTCGTCCAGATCGGTCAGGGAAACCGTCAAGATGATCGATAAGACCTTTAAACTCAGAAAATGCCGGGACAACAGGTTCAGAAAAAGGGAGCGGCCGTGCCTGAACTATCAGATGGGGCTGTGCCTGGCGCCCTGCTGTCATGATATACCCCAAAGCGAATACCGGCAAATCGTCAAAGAGGTGGTGCTGTTTTTAAAGGGCCGGCGGTCGGATCTGGTGGCGAAAATCAGGCGGGAGATGACGCAGGCGTCTGACCGCCAGGATTTTGAACAGGCGGTCCGTCTTCGGGATAAGATGTTCGCGGTTGAAAAAACGCTTGAAAAGCAGGTGGCCGTGACCACGGATTTCGCCGACCGGGACGTGATCGGGTTCGCGGAAAACGACCGGTTTTCGGTTTTCGCGCTGCTTCATGTCCGGGGCGGTTTTCTGGTGGGCACCGGTTTTTTTGTCTTTGACAGGACGGCGGCGCCGGAGCCGGAGACCATCAGTTCTTTTATTCTGCAGTATTACGAAAAAAACAGCGTCATACCGGATGAGATTCTGACCGCCGTCGCCGCGGACGATATGGACCTGGTGGCGGAGTCCCTGCGGGAGTCAAGGGGCAAACGGGTTGATCTGATCGCGCCGCGAAGGGGCGAGAAAAAACGCCTGGTGGACATGGCCGGGGAAAACGCGAAAAAGGAGCTGGCCGACCGGACGGCCCTGTTCGAGTCCGGCCGGCAAACCCTGGATCGGCTTCAGAAGAAACTGCTGATGAGCGTGCCGCCCGTGGTGATTGAATGTTTTGACAATTCCCACTTGGCCGGTTCGGAGCCGGTGGCCGCCATGGCGGTTTTCGTGGAAGGCCGTCCGGCCAGGGACCGGTACCGGAGATATCGCCTGCGACAGGCCGGCAGCGGGGACGATTATGCCTGCATGGCGGAGGCGCTGGGCCGCCGGTTCGCGGCCGACGGCGGGGAGCCCGCCGGCCCGGACCTGTTGCTGGTGGACGGCGGCAAAGGCCAGTTGAGTATCGCCCTGTCGGTTCTGGAAAGCCTTGGTCTGTCCGGGTGCTTTGCTGTGGCAGCTATTGCCAAGAAAAAAAAGGAAAAGGGCGAGACCGAGGATAAAATATATCTGCCGGGCCGGTCCAATCCCGTAAATTTTGCGTCGGATGATCCGGCCTTTTTTTTGTTACAGCAGGTCAGGGATGAAGCCCATCGTTTCGCCATATCCTATCAGAGAATCCGCCGCGGCGCCGTAACCTTGAGGTCGGCGCTGGACAGCGTGGACGGCATCGGCCCGAAAAAGAAAAAAGCGCTGCTGGATTATTTTGGAACCATGGAGAAGATCCGTGGCGCCGATATCGACGAATTAGTTACGGTGCCGGGGATCTCTCCGAAGATCGCGGCCGAAATCAAACGGGTAATTCGTCAACCGCGGTCATGATAATCTTTTCAGGATGTCGACCAGTTCCCGGACCGCCCTGGCGGAAGCATCCAGCGCCTTCTGCTCTTCTGGAGTCAGTTTGATCTCGATGATTTTTTCAATGCCGTTGCTCCCCAGTTTGACCGGAACACCGATAAAAAGACCGTTGATGCCGTATTCACCTTCCAGCAGAGCGGCGCAGGGCAGAATCTTCTTCCTGTCTTTCAGAATAGATTCGGCCATTTCCGTGGCGGCCGAAGCCGGTGCGTAAAAGGCGCTGCCGGTCTTGAGCAGCCCGACAATCTCCGCGCCGCCGTCGCGCGTGCGTTTGATCAACGCGTCGATGGTCTCTTTGTCCAGCAGTTCCGTGATGGGGATACCGGCCACGGTTGAATAGCGGGGCAGGGGCACCATGGTGTCGCCATGGCCGCCGAGTACGAAGGCGTGAGTGTTTTCCACGGACACATCGAGTTCTCTGGCGATGAATGTCCGGAATCTGGCGGAATCCAGGACCCCGGCCATGCCGATAACCCTGTTTTTGGGAAAGCCGCTGGTTTCGTAGGCCACGTGGCACATGGCGTCAAGGGGATTGCTGACGATGATCAGAATCGAGTCGGGTGAGTATTGCACGACCTGTTGAGTTACTTGCCGGATGATTTTCGCGTTGGTGCTGATCAGGTCATCCCTGCTCATGCCGGGTTTTCTGGGGATGCCGGCGGTGATGATGACGATATCGGAATTCCTGGAAAGTTCATAATCATTACTGCCTTGCACGCGGGCGTCATGTTTTTCGATGGGCGCCGCTTCGGCCAGGTCCAGAGCCTTGCCCTGGGGCAGACCCTCGGCGATATCGATCAGGGCCACGTCGCCGATCTGTTTTTCCGCCAGTCGTTGAGCGGTTGTCGCTCCTACGTTTCCGGCGCCGATTACCGTGATCTTTTTGTCCATTGGGTGTTCCTTCCTTTATTTTAAAATATGTTTCAGTGCTTTTTTCGCCAAAACATTATATTTTAGACGGCCTGTTTTTTATGTCAATCAAAACCGTGGGCCGGTAACGTGTTTTTTTTGGAGTATAAAAAGGTAGTTATCTGAAAATGTTAAAAAAATTTAATTTTATATAAAATTCGTTGACTTTTTTTTAAATTTTGTGGCATTTTATACTCTTTTGTTTATCGGCAATGAAGTTGTTTGTCGCCATTAGGAGGATGCACTTATGATAGTAGCGGAACGAAAACCATTTGAAGAAATCGAGAGTTTTATAAAAAATTACCGGAAAGTGCTTACCGTGGGCTGTGCTACCTGCGTCACGGTGTGTCTCGCGGGCGGTGAAAAAGAGGTCGGCATATTAAACGCGGAATTGACCCTGAGCGCTCGTGAGCAGGGACGCTCAGCGGAATTTGGTGCGGCTACCGTGCAACGTCAGTGTGATATGGAATTTCTTTCCGAACTGG
>CAYSMV010000128.1:0-7838 GCA_964432245.1 uncultured Desulfobacterales bacterium | reverse complement strand
CAAAGCCATAATTATTTTTTTATAATGGTTTAAAGTGTATCAAACTATGGAAAATATCCGCATCGCCATGGTAACCTGCCGGTGTCCGGTCGGTGATATCCGTTATAATCTGGATAATACGATTTATTGGGCCGGTCAGGCCAGGGCGGCCGGCGCGGCCCTGGCCTGTTTCCCGGAACTGAATATTTCCGGTTATGGTCTGGATCCGGTAGTATATGAAAGAGCCTCTGGTTTATTTGATGATATCGTTAAAGAACTGTCCCGGCTGGCCGGGCGGGAAAAAATAACGGTGCTGGCCGGTACGGTCCGGCATGATGAGAAAACAGGTCTTTTCCGGCCGTGCCAGGTGGCGGCTTTCCCGCAAGGGAAAACGGAAATTTATGAAAAGCTGCATATCGCGCCGCCGGAGGCCGCTTTTTTTGTGCCCGGAGACAGGGTTTTTGTGGGGGGTGACACGGGCTGCCGGTTCGGTATTCAACTCTGCTATGACGCCCATTTCCCGGAATTATCGACCCGCCTGGCCCTGCTGGGGGCTGACATTCTTTTTATGCCCCACGCCTCTCCCCGGGGAACGGCTCAGGAAAAATATGATTCCTGGATGCGGCATCTGCCGGCCAGGGCGTATGATAACGGTTTGTTCGTGGCGGCCTGCAACCAGTCGGGCGACAACGGCGGCGGGCTGAATTTTCCAGGGGTGGCAGTAGTGATTGGCCCAGACGGCAAGGTCATTGATAGAAAATTAGGGCCGGACCAGATGCTGGTGGCTGATCTTCGGACCGGTGACCTGGCCGCCGTCCGCGGTCACCGCATGCGCTATTTTCTCCCCCATCGCCGGCCGGAGATTTACGGGCCGGATCAGTCCGCGTAGTCCACGCTTACCAGGAACAATCCGGTCGGCGGCGCGGTAGGGCCGGCCAGTGAGCGGTCTTGGGCGGCTAATATCGTTCCCATTTCCTCCGGGCCGCGTTTTTTCAGACCGATTTCCACCAGGGTGCCCACGATGTTTCTGACCATGTGCCGCAGGAATCCGTTGGCCGTGATGTTGAAGAAGAGGCGGTCGTCCGGGGCCCCGGTGATGCCGGCCGCCATGACATTCCTGACGGAGCTGCCCTGCGGGCTGCCGGCGCCTTCAAATGAAGTAAAGTCATGTTCGCCGATAATATGCGGCAGGGCCTGGCGCATGGCCTCGACATCCAGCGGGCGTCGGATATGCCAGACATACTGCCGTCCGATGGCGACCGGCAGGTCGCGGTTTGCTATCCGGTACTGGTAGGTCTTTCGCCGGGCGTTAAAGCGGGCGTGAAAATTGTCGTCCGCCGGCTCACAGGCGCGGATGACGATATCACTGTCCAGCAGGCTGTTTAATCCGTCCCGAAAATTTTCAGGAGCCAGCCGGGTCTCGCACCGGAAACTGGCCGCCTGGGCCAGGGCGTGGACTCCGGCGTCGGTCCGTCCGGAGCCGACGACCGTAACGCGCTGGCGGGTTATGGTGAAAAGGGCGGTTTCGATCTCTCCCTGAACGGTGCGGTCGTCGTTCTGGCGCTGCCAGCCATGATAACCGGTGCCGTCGTATTCGATGGTGAGCTTGAAGGTCTTGATCATTGATTGTTTTTTATATTAAGGGGGGGGAAAATGTCAAGCCGGCGAAATACCTTTCGGGATGTTTTCAACCGGCGGCTGGATTTTGGTAAACTCGGGCTTTCGCCTTCAAACGGCGAAAATTTCTTAACACCGCCGATTTCAAACGGCTTTTTCCCGGAAGGCTCAAACGGCGCTCAAAAAAGCAATCGGCTAAATCATTTCTCTTCTCTCTTCGAATAAAAGGGAGAAGAACTAAAAAATTATATAGCCGAGATCAATCCGCTTGGTTTCCTAACCGATTGATTTAAATATATATATTTTACATTTTGCCGATGAATTTTCTTGACAGGCGCCATTTTAATAAACTAATGTATACTACCTTTGTCCCTTTTTGGAGCCGTTATCTTTTTCATCGGAATTTATAAGGGAAAAGTATTTTGCTGGGCCGGGATGACAATTCCGTGGGGGCTTTTGGATGAAGATATTACGGGGTCATATTATTATGGTTGTTCAACGGTTTTCATGTAAATTTGAAGGAGGGTGCCATGGGAATGATGAAAGAATTCAGGGAGTTTGCGGTAAAGGGTAATGTCGTTGATATGGCGGTAGGGATCATTATCGGCGCCGCGTTCGGGAAAATCGTTTCATCCTTTGTGGCGGATGTGGTCATGCCGCCAATCGGCGTTTTTTTGGGCCAGGTTGATTTTTCCAATCTGGCGCTGACGGTGCAACAGGCGACGGCGGAAGCGCCGGCGGTTGTTATCAGCTATGGAAAATTTATTCAGACGGTTATTGATTTTGTCATCATTGCTTTTGCGATTTTTATCGCCGTGAAAATAATTAACTCTCTTAAAAGAAAAGAAGAGGAAGCGCCCAAAGCGCCGCCGGCACCCTCCGCCGAGGAAGTGTTGCTGGGAGAGATCCGGGACCTTCTCAAGGATCAGTAGCGGGCCGCGGAATAAGAAAAATTCAGCTGGTTTTTGCAGGTATCAATGGAATATCTACCAGGGAATAAGAGGAAGACAGACATGAAATATCGGAATTATTTGTTGTTACTGGCCGTAGTTGGAATGGTTTCGGTGTCGATGTTCGGTATCGCGGCCGAAGTTCGCGTGAACTCTACGACCCAGTCTCCCCAAGCCGGTAATTTTTACTATGAAACGGATTTGGACGCGGGAGATTATACTTCCGTCGGCATTGGCCGGACTCATTACCTGGGCGGCCGGGGCAGCGGTGACACGAGTTGGCCGTCAGCGTCGGAAGAAGTGCCCCCGGAGACAATGGCCGGCGCAAAGCATAGCGATGCTGATGACAAGATTACCGATATCCCGGCCGGCGTTGAAGTGGATGGTCTCAGCAGCCGGGTTGCCGCTCATTTTGATTTTGACAAGGCCGATATAAGGGCGGAAATTATTGACAGCCTGGATAAGACCGTCGGCATCATCAATGGTAATCCGGGCGTGAATTTTATCATCCAGGGGCATACCTGCAACCTGGGGCCGTTGTCGTACAATCAGGTTTTGTCCGAGAAACGCGCTCGAGCCGTTTATGATTATTTTGTGTCAAAGGGCGTAGACGCCCGCCGTCTGACCTGCACGGGACTGGCTTATACCCGTCCGGCGGCCGCGAATGATACCGATGAGGGACGAGCACTGAACAGGCGGGTAGAAGTTTTGCCTGTCAAACCGTCGGAATAGCTCCCGTCGTAGGCCCCGGCAGTTCGTCAGGAAGAAAGTGCCGTCCGGCTGAATGCCGGCGACAATCTGTTTTCGAAAAGATCTACTTGGCCATGCCGGCAGAGATCCAAGATCAAGTTGGCGGGTAAACATTTTTACCAGGTCTGCGATAAACGGAACACCCCGCCGCATGCGGCGGGGTGTTCTGTTCTTGCTGTTGTGGGCGGTTTATTTTCTGGCACGCGATAAACCGCCTGCAATTTTTTTAAACAGCGTCGCTTAATTGTTTGCCGGCCTTGAACTTAACAACATTCCGGGCCTTGATTTTAATGGCTTCGCCTGTCCGAGGGTTGCGCCCTTTCCGGGCTTTACGACTTACCTTGGAAAATGTCCCGAATCCGACCAAGGTAACTTTGCCGTCTTTCTTCTTGAGCGCCTGGGTTACGCTTGCGATAAAGGATTCAATTGCTTTTCCCGCCGCTGCTTTTGAGATTTTTGCGTCTTTTGCCATTTGCTCAATTAACTCTGCTTTTGTCATACATCCTCCTTTTTTAGTTAATGGTTTTGGGATAGATAACGGGACAACTGAGAATAAATACCACACCCCACAAATTTTCAAAACATAAATCGTGATTTTAAAAAAATTTTTGGCTTCTTGTATCTGAAGATGCTTTTCCGATATTTACGTCGGTGATATGGCGCAGTGTTATGGCACCCAGTTTGGTACGCCCGGCAGGATTCGAACCTGCGATCTTCAGCTCCGGAGGCTGACGCCCTATCCCCTGGGCCACGGGCGCACGTCCATATATTTATTCATTTGCGCGATGATGTCAATATCAAATTCCGTCCGGGGCAATGCCCATTCGCGACAAAGCGTGCCTGGCTTCGCCGGCAACATACAACGAACCGGAAATGCATATCGCATCTTCGGGAGAAACCCGGCTAAGCGCCTGACGGACGGCTTCCGCCACACAGCCAATAATTTCATATCGACAATTCATGGAGCGGACGGTGCGGGCCAGGATTTCCGGATCAACGGCACGGTCGATTTGCGCCCGGGTCAGAATGACGCTGTCACACAAAGGCGCCAGTTTTTTCAACATGGCCTGGTAGGGTTTGTCTCCCAGAATACCGATAACCAGAAGGATTTTTTTATTGTTCATATCCGGGTCTGTCGCCAGATATCGGGCCAGGTTGTTGGCCGCGGCCAGGTTATGGGCGCCGTCAAGGAGAATCAGGGGTTTGTGGGGCATGATCTCCATTCTGGCCGGCCAGCTGACATCCAATAATCCCTGTCTGACGCTTGTTTCCGGAACGGACAGAAGGCCGCGATGGGCTAATATTTCGCAGGCGGCCAGGGCCAGCGCGGCGTTTTCCGCCTGGTGAGCGCCGCGAAGGCCGGTTCTCAGATTTTTCATGTGAAGGTCAGGGCCGGAATAGGAAAAATCGCCGGAGCGGTGTTGTCTGATTTTAAAGTGTTCACCCAGCTGGAAGCAGTCGGCCCGGTTTTCAGCCGCTGTTTTTCGAATGACGGCCAGCGCGGATGCCTGCCGGACGCCGGTAACCAGGGGCACACCCGGCTTGATGATACCGGCTTTTTCCCCGGCGATGGCGGCCAGTGTCTTCCCCAGATAAGCCTGATGCTCGAGGGAAATATTGGTTATGACGGACAGAAGCGGGGTCAGGACATTGGTAGCGTCATAGCGGCCGCCCATGCCCGTTTCGATGACCGCCACATCAACCTGTTGCCGTGCGAACTCGTATAACGCCATGGCGGTGGTGTATTCAAAAAATGTCGGTTCCCGTTTCCGGCCGTGTTTGTTTTTTACCGCCTGATAGGCGGCGACCACCCGGTCGTTGTTGATTTCGCGGCCGTTGATTTTGATGCGTTCGTTGAATCGCACCAGATGGGGCGAGGTGTACAGCCCGACCTTGTAGCCGGCCTGTGACAGGATGGACGACAGCATGGCGGCGGTCGATCCCTTTCCATTGGTGCCGGCGATATGAACGCTTCGGTATTGATGCTGCGGCTCACCCAGCGCGCTCAGGATGGCGCTGATGGTCGCCAGCTCCAGTTTAATACCAAACCGCCTGAGCTGATACATTTCTTCCAGGCAGAGGTCATAAGCGGTTTTTCTGGTCATGGTCTGATTATGGTTTAAGAAAAAAACCCGGCCATCCGTAATGACCGGGTTTTTACAAAATAAATCTGAGCTTAAATAATTAACCTACCTGTATCTGCGTCTTTTTACTTCGGCTATTCGCTGCCGTCTCACGGCTTCCCGCTGTTTACGCCGTTTCAGCTCGCTTGGTTTTTCGTATGTTTTTCTGAGCCGTAACCGTTTGAAAAGGCCGTCGTTCTGGATTTTTTTCTTCAATATTTTCATGGCCTTTTCCAAGTCGTTCTCGATGACGCGGACCTCGATTTCTTTCACATTGCCTCACCCTTTCTTTTCTTCAAAATTCGTCAGATTTTGAAGTTTTTTTATGTATTTGTTTTCTTAGACAAAATTCAACAGGCATTTGTTTAAGATTGAAATAATATCATCTTATTTCTGTTTAGCAAGAAAAAAATTTATGTTATATTACTGATCGCAAACACGTAAAAAGTCGAAATCTACCTTATTTTGTCACCCCGGCCTCCCGTCTAGGACCAGAAAAAATGAATAATATCAATCTTATGCTGGATTCCAGATCAAGCCCGGAATGACGATGTAAAGGATTTTTTACGAAGCCATCAATAAATCCTGTAAAGCATTCCGGTTTTAGAGCTTGGATACCAGCTCATCGGTCACCGTTTTGACGTCCGGCTCTCCATTTACGGGGATGTATTTCATGCCGGAGGTTTTGGCGGCCAGATCTTTAAAATAATAGGCGGCCGCCAGCGTGCCGGTGGCTGTGTCATAATAAATGTTGTGACGCTTGTTGATGGCTTCTTCATCCTGATCGTCGTCTCTGGTTTTCAGGTCGCCGCCGCATACCCGGCACTTGTCGCCGTCGGGTTTGATGGCGTCGATATAGATGTTATTGGGGTGATTGTTGTCGTTAACGCAGAGCCGGCGGCCCATGATCCTGTTCTTGGCGATTTCCCGATCCAGAACGATTTCCACCACGATATCCAGCTTCAGGTTCTTGGCCTTCAAAGCTTCATCCAGTTTAACGGCCTGAACTTTGTTTCTGGGAAAACCATCCAGCAGCCAGCCGTTTTTGCAATCACCTTGCTGCAGCCTGTCAAGTATCATGGGAATGGTAATTTCATCCGGCACCAGATCTCCCCGGTTGATGTATTCCTTAGCCTGTTTTCCCAGTTCGGTCCCCTTGGAAATATTATCCCGGAAAATAGCGCCGGACTCGATGTGGGGCAGGTTATACTTTTTTTTCAGGATGGCGCCCTGGGTGCCCTTGCCGCTTCCGTTCGGACCAAAAAACAAAATATTCATGTCGTTGTCTCCTTATAAATATTGACATCTTTAATGAAGCCGCTGAAGCCGTTGACGGCAAAAAAATTTTTCTATAAAAAATAACCATGTTTGTCAAGGCCGGGATGTTTTTTTTTTGCAAACAGCCCGGGCCGGCATCAACCACAAGAAAATAAGAACAAGAAGGTGTCTCATACTGATTTTGCGGAAAATACTTGACATTGTAAAATCGTTTTTTGTATATCATTAATACGATTGTTACCAGCCTTTTGATGAATACCTAATGACTGCTTGATTAGCAGGTTTTCAAATTTTTCGCAGGACAATCAAAAGTCAGGTTTTATTTCAGGTGGATTGATGTAATCACGTCGGGCGTTCCATACTTTATAACGGAAGCGCCTATGCCACGAATACCCGGCCGCCGAATTCGGCGGGTCGGTTGCCGGCAGGAAAAACCATAACAACAGTAAAGGTTATCAGTGTATGAATTTATCGGAATTGAAAAAAAGAAAAATGGATGAACTGAAGACGATCGCGCATGAGTACAATATTGATTACGCGGGATTGAAGAAGCAGGAGTTGATTTTCGCCATTTTGCAGCATGAGGCGGAAAACAACGGCTACATCTTCGGCGAAAGCACGCTGGAGGTACTCTCCGACGGATTTGGTTTTTTACGCTCGCCGGACTACAGCTATCTGCCGGGACTGGATGATATTTATGTTTCGCCGTCCCAGATCCGGCGGTTCAACCTGAGGACCGGTGATATTGTATCCGGCCAGATTCGCCAGCCCAAGGAGAACGAGCGTTATTTCGCCTTGCTGAAAGTCGAAGCCATTAATCATGAAGATCCGGAAATCGCCAGGGAGAAGACGTTTTTCGACAATTTAACGCCGCTTTTCCCCAATCAGAAAATCAACCTGGAGCGGGAATCGGATAATTATTCCATGCGGATCATGGACCTGCTGACCCCGATCGGGTTCGGCCAGCGGGGACTGATCGTTTCGCCTCCCCGGGCCGGGAAAACCATGCTGCTCCAGAACATCGCCAACAGCATCATCGCCAGCCATAAAAAGGTCGTTCCGTTTATCCTTCTGATCGATGAGCGGCCGGAAGAAGTGACCGATATGAAACGTTCCGTCAGCGCCGAGGTGATCAGTTCCA
>CAYSMV010000127.1:0-7127 GCA_964432245.1 uncultured Desulfobacterales bacterium | reverse complement strand
TCACTGGTCGGTCTTGAGGATGAGACGCTGGAAGAGCTTATTCGTATTTTTGAAGAAGATCACACCAGACAACCGGGACGCCTTGAGGGACGGGTCGTTCCTCAATTTGCGTCAATACCTGAGGCGGGTCCTGTTGTTATCAAATTTTACAGGCGTGGCGGGTGGATATCCAGGGGTAACAGAGAAAAGGATTTAAAAACTCTAAAAACCCGTTCCAGAAAGGAGTTCGAGTTCCTTATCCGCGCGGAAAGAGCAGGCGTAAGCGTACCCGTGCCCGTGGCCTTCGCGAGCCGGGGGTTCCCATTTTACAGGGCCTGGCTGATTACCCGGAAAATAGAGGGCTATGTTTCTTTCGCGCAGATCTGCTTTGACAAAAAGGAGAAAGCTTTAGAGTTTATCCCGGAAATTTCACGTAATATACAATTGTTGATTAAAAACGGAATTCATCATGTGGACCTTCATCCGGGCAATGTTATAATCGATAAAAACAATAGAATTTATATTATAGATTTTGACAAGGCTCATTATAGTTTGCAGGGTAGATCAGGTCTGGCTGAAAGATATCAGCGACGATGGACAAAAGCCGTTCATAAATACAGATTGCCCGATGCCTGCGCGGACTTAATGCTTAAAACAGGCTAAGCCAAATATTATTTCATGATACTATTTTCAAAAGAATATTTCAGCGGCTTCGGGCAAAGTTCTTTTTATTCGCGCTTTGACCCTTTGCTTATTTGATAAAAAAACATTTTTTTATTTATTTTGCACAATATTGATTTTATGAGTGTTTTTAATAAAGAAAAAAATAATGTGAGAAAAAAATTCGCTGGTTTTATCGCCCGCATTCCCTATAAGCATATGGCCGCTATCGGTCGGCTCCTGGGCCTGTTTATCTACAACGTGGATGTGAGGCATCGACGGATCGTCAGGCGAAATTTGAAATTTATCTATCCGGGATGGCCGGCTGAGCAGGTTCGAAAAACATCTGTGCGCATTTTTCAGAATCTGGGCATTACCATGATGGAAATATTCCAGATGACTTATCTTTCCGGTAATGAGATCAAGGCCAGGGTTAAAATCAAAGGAGAAGAGCACCTCTCCCGCGCCATGGAGAATCATAAGGGAGTAGTTCTGGTTTCCGCCCATCTGGGGAACTGGGAAATTGTGCCGTTGTTCTGGCCATTGTATTTCAAGACGCCGATCACGGTTGTCGCCAGAGAAATTGAAAACAAAATAATCAACAGATGGATTTACGGGCTCAGGACCCGTTTCGGGGGCACGGTTATCTATAAAGAAATCGCCATGCCCGAGATGATTCGTACCTTGCGTCAGAATAAGACGCTTGCGATATTGATCGATCAGGGGCTGAAAAGCTCTCTGGGAATAAAAATCAAATTTTTTAATAAATTTGTGACAGCGACACCGGGCGCCGCCCTCCTGGCCATGCGATGCAAAAGCCCGGTCCTGCCTGGTTTCTGCGTCAGAAACGGCGACGGTACCTTCACGCTGAACATAGAAGAACCTCTGGCTTTGGAAAGAACCGGCAACCTTGATGCCGATCTGGAAAAAAATACGCAGATCATGACGGATGCCATAGAAAAAGCGGTGAGAGAATATCCGGAGCAATGGTTCTGGGTCCACAAGAGGTGGAGAAAATATTATCCCTGTCTTTATCCTGAGGATATGAATAAGCGGCGCCGTCGCCGGGCCATCCGGAAACAGAAACGACGGGCCGAAGCAGCGGGAAAATTAAATCAGTTATAGATATTTTATACCCGATACGAAAATATGACGGCAAAATAAAAACATGAATCAAGTTTCCGGACCAAACGGCCGTTCCGTTACCCCTGATCTGTTTAACACCATCAAAAGCTATCGAATCATCAGGGATTCTGATTTCAGTGATTTAAAGGTGGATCTGCTTTTCGGCGGTTCACATGAAGTCTTCCCTGTTTCTGAGAGATTTCGTAGACAAGTCTACGCCATTAACACTTCTTTCGGGAAATTTTTTATCAAATTCAGCCCGGTTCTCCGCAGGAAGGACCAGCTTCGCTTCCTGATCCTGCCCTGGCGCATTACAACGGAGTGGCGGAATTTAGCCAGGCTCAGGAAAATGGCCGTACCAGCGCCGCAAAGAGTTCTTTTCGGTTTTAAAGGGCGGTTTCCAAATCATGGTTTTTTTCTTGTCACCAGGGATGTTTGTGGAAAGCCGGTAGACTTTACGGATCCGAATCAGGCCCTGAAGCTGGCGGATTATCTCGCCTGGTTGCATTCTCTGGGTATTTTCCACCGGGATATTCATCCGGAGAATATTCTTATCGGTAATGACGGATCACCCATATTGCTTGACGCCCAGGAAATATACTTTTTTCCGTGGCTGCCGCGGCGGCTTAAAGTCATGAACCTCGGCCAGTTGTGGCGGTATATCCGGACGTATTCTCCACACGGGGTGAGGTTAGGCGATTTCTTAGAAACATATAACAGCCGCGGGCGGAAAAAAATTATTTCCGCCGGGCAGGTGGCCGAAACGGCTGACCGTTATCAACAACGCTACTATCGCTCCCGGTCCAAAAGATGTTGCAAGAACAGCACGGAATTTCAAGTGATCCGGAACGGCCGGGGACTTCGGGGGTTCAAACGCAGGGACTTTTACTGGGATAAAGATGAACTCCAGAAGGCGCTTGCCCGCGGGAAAAACATAAAAGACAACAAGCTGATCGCTTATGGCGATGTGTGCGTTAAAATTCATGCCAGACGACTTTTCCACAAGGACCGATGTCTTAACAGCTGGAAAATGTCCAGAGCCCTGGATGTCAGGGGCGTAGATGTCCCCAGGGCGCTGGCTTATTTTTCCATGGGGGATTCCATCTTTTTTCTGTCCGGTTTTTACGGCGAAAGCATGAGGCTGAATGATTATTTTTCCATAATTGCCGGGAAAGAAGAAAGAAAAGAGGCGATCAGAAGGTTCGCCGACTGGCTCAGGGCCTGCCATGACCTGAATATCTGGCAGCGTGATTTCAAATCCAGCAACGTCCTTGTCCTGGGTAATAAGTTCATGCTGATCGATCTGGAGGGGGTGAGGATATGCCGGAAACTTTCATGGAACAAGAAGGTGATCAACCTGGCTCAGCTGAATGCCTCGATAAGCAATCGACTTACCCTGAAAGACCGCCTGCGCTTTTTTCATTTTTATTGTCGCGAAAACCTGCCTTCCAGAAAAGACCGGCGCCGGGCATATCATAAAATCTGGAAAATCACTTCAGGTAAAAACACCCTGCCTTTCGGCCTTGACCTTGAAAAACTTTGATTTTTTTCATGTTTTGCCGGTCTGTTTGTGCAATTCCCGCAGTTTGATGTATTTTGCAAATTTTCCGAAACTGGAATTAACGGAGATGACAAATCCGTAATAGCCGTCCAGAAAGCCTCCCTGGAGAATGTACATCTTGAAAAAGGTAAACACGGGATCAAGAAGAATGTCTTTGATAAAAGAGGCTTTCTTGCCCTTTTCATAGGCGGCCTGGGCGGCCAGGTCGGAAAAGATATTGATCTGTTCGAGCTGCTGCCTGATATCGTGATAGGAATAGTGAAGCAGATCGCCTTCTAAATGTCTTATCTCGCTTCCATCCTGCATGACCACATGGTCATGAGGATTGGTGCCGCCCCACTTTCCTTTTTTTTTGTTCCAGAGCCTGATTTTCGTGTCAGGATACCAGCCGCAGTGTCTGATCCACTTGCCGCAATAGGAGGTCAGCCGGTTGAAGGAGTACCCGTCGCCTTCCCAGTTGTTTTTTACCGAGAGCACGGATTGCCGCAGCCGGTCGGACAGGACTTCATCGGCGTCAATAGACAGAACACAATCATGGCTGGTCCGGCTTAAGGCATAATTTTTCTGTTCAATATGGCCTTCGAATTTATTTTGCAGAAAAACCGTTCCCATTTCCCGGCAGATCTGTTCGGTCCGGTCGGTTGAATAGGAATCCACCACCACGATTTCATCGGCGATGCCCAGCACCGACTCCAGGCATCGCCGGATATCCCGTTCTTCATTATAGGCGATAATCGTTGCGGAAATTTTTACTGGCGTCATTATCTAATGCCTTCGTATCAAATACCCCTGGTAGCAATTCGAGGCTGTTTTTTTTTCCAGTGCCGCCACGGGGAGAAAATCGGCGGACCTGTTTTTAAGATACCCGTTATCTGTTTTCCAGGCCTCAAGCAGCGGGGAACGGTTGATATGCCTTTGCAGCCGCTGTTTGATCCCGCCGTATTCAAAAAAACGAATCTGAAACGTCTCCTTGCCGCTGTCTGATGGCAAGGTCAAATCCACAAACCGGTCCATCGGATGTTGTCTTAGGTTATCATCGGGATAACTTTTTTCAATAGCTTCTATCAGGCGGATAATATCGGATTGGTCATAATATTTTCGAGAATGGTGTTTTTTTCTATAGAATCCCTGATAACCCCGGTACTGGATAAGACCGATCCTGTCGCTGGCTGAGGTGCATTTTCCCCGGGCCCTTCGCTGATCCCGCCGCAACACCTTTTCCTCTTCCTCTATTATGCCGGTCAGCCATTTTCGTCTTTCTTTTCTTGATGCCGACGGCCCCAGATAGGCTTTTAAAAAACGCAGCTGATCGGTCTTTTTCAGATTTCGACCCATGCGGTTCAACTTGGCCAGGCTGTGGACTCTTTTTTTAAACGATATTTTTCTGACCACCCGGGTTCTTTCAAAGTCTACAAAATAGAGCCGGAATGTGTCGTCCTGTTTTTTCTGGTACAGAATATTATTGGGATCGAAATCATCCTGATAAACGCCCTGATCATGGATCAACCCGGCCAGCTTTCCGTATTCTTCCAGGATTCTTTTTCTCAACCGTCGGTCAAAAACCTTTTTTTTGAGAAGCAATTCCTCCAGATTCAGGCAGTCCGGGATCTGTTCCGTAAGAACGGCGCTTTCGCGCAAAACCCCCCATTTTTTTATGTCTCTGATCTGTTCGGGTACAATGGCGGGGATACCTTTTTTTCTTATAGCACTTGCCAGGGCAAGCTCTTTACGCGATTTGGATTTACGGAAAAGATATTTTACGGTCTGGAACAGACCCGGATAAAAATATATTTTTATCAAATAGAATTTATCGGCGGCGGCTGAATTGCCGGGGCAGAGCAGGATTTTTTTTGATTTGGACTCTTTCAGCAGCGCACAGTCCGCGGAGCCCTGAAATCCGGGAAAAAATTCTTCCAAAGCAGAGCTATCATTAAGTTTCCGCATAAAACTGTTTTTTTGGAGTTCAATTTTTCAGTTTTTTAAATACCTGGATGTTGTAATAAACATCATTTGATAAGTCATTGTATCGCTCCAGCTGCCCATACATGACCTTAACGATGTCTGTAATGTTCTCTTTCGGCTGATAGCCCAGGTAAGTTTTTGCCTTTTCAAAACTGACCTTGTAATTTCTGAAATCCTGTTTGTTCAGCAATTCAATTTCAATTTTTTTCCCCGTCAATGCCGACATGTCATCCCGCACATTATCACCCACCTGGCCGACGGTATAATTGCCGGAGGCTAAATTAAAAATGCCGCTGATGGAATAATTGGCCTGAACAGCCCTCAAATATGCCCGCACGGCATCATTGATGGCCAGGATGGGCCTCCAGATGGAGGGGTTGTTGACGGTAATTTTCCCTTTTTTCAAACAATCTCTGAACATGGTGTTGACGATCAGATCAAAGCGCATTCTCGGGCTATGCCCGCAGACCGTCCCCTGCCGGAGGCTGATTACGGAAAAATTTGCGTCCGCCATCTGCAGGGCGCCGAATTCTCCCTGAAGCTTTGAGATGCCGTAGGGATACGAGCTTATCGCCGGCGATTCCTCGTCATATAACTTGTCGATGGTGTATCCGTAAACGGAGCATGAGCAGGCATATATGAATCTCTTGATGCCAGCTTGTTTGGCGATGTAAGCCATATAAGACGGCAGGGCGCCGTTGTATACGAAATTTTTGGAAGGCGAATACTCCGCCATGGGATCGTTTGAAAGTCCGGCCAGAAAAATCACCTGATCAAAGCCTTCCAGATCTTTCTTTTCGCAGTCAAACAGGTCTTTTTTAATTACCCTGACTCCTTTTGGCAGACAATTGCCGAACCAGAGCAGATCAATCACCTCGACTTCATATCCATGGCCCACCAGTTCAGGAACAAGCGCGGAACCGATGTAGCCGGCGCCGCCGGCAACCAGAATTTTCAATGCCATGCCTCCTTTTGACTTTGTTTTATTGATGTAATCGTAAAAAACCCAATTTTGAGTTTTTACGAATTCATCTCCTCTTGATGTTGTTCTATCAATTATGGCTTCGTAAGAAGCCCAATTCTGACTTGTTACGACTTTGTCATTAACGATTCATATAAACCGCAATCCAGCGAAGTGTCTTCGGGCACTTTAAAATCGACCTCATTTCGGTAAAGCGGTTTGATCTCTTTATCTTTGGCCAGACTTCTGGCGTATTCAAGCACCGTCTTCCGTTTTCCGCCCACGTGTAAAACGCCTTTATAATCCTTATCGAGGATAGAGACAATCTTTTCAGCGATCATTCCGACACTCTCCCGGCTCGTCCATTGATCGGCAAAAGCTTTTTCATACGGGAAAATGTTAGGGCCGAAAGACGTTCTTATGATCAGGGCATTATCATATAAACGAACCGCGCATTCACCCCCGAGCTTGGACCAGGCATATTTATTGACCGGGAAGACCGGATCATCTTCCCGGTAAGCGCCTTTGTCGCCGTTAAAAACGTAATCCGTCGAGATATATATCAGCCTCAGGCTATGCCGCATGCAGAGCTTAACCACGTTGGCGGTGCCTGAAATATTCACCTCAAGCGCTTGCTCCGGGTCTTTGTCTATTTTGGGCGGCGAGGTAAAAGCCGCCGCGTGCGCTATAAGTTTGATCGGCCGGTCGCGGACAAAGGCATCCATCTGCTTGAAATCAGTAACATCAAATTTTGATCTTTCAGGATAGCAGGCATCGGGGAGTAACTTTCGTATTTCTCCGCCTAAGAGCCCGCTGCCGCCGGTAAATAAAAGCGTTTTCTGGTCTATCATGGCGATCCCGCTTAAATAAGTTTTTCGT
>CAYSMV010000126.1:0-2130 GCA_964432245.1 uncultured Desulfobacterales bacterium | reverse complement strand
CGGCCGCCTCCGGCGCGGGCCGGCCGGTTTTTGACCGGGTCAGGGCGGCGCTGTCGCTGACAATGTCCTCAACCAGGTCAAAGGTGTTGGCCAGGATATTGCGCACCAGATTGGATACGGAAACGCCCAGAGACCCGGCTTCCTTGCGGATCTGTTTTTCCAGATCCCGGCTGATGCGGGCGTGGAGAACCTTTTCTTTTTTCTTGTCTTCGGTCATGCGGCCTCCTTTTGTGATACGTTTGTATACAAAATGTATCACAATGTGATAAATGTCAAGGATTATTTTCATGCCGCTGGAAATTTGTTTTTATTTTTGGCCATAAATGACATAAAACAACTGACATTACGCGGCATAGGGAGGCGGTTTCATGGACTTATGAAAGATAAAAAAGATAAGAACTTGCTTTTTCGGTCATCATCTATAGCAAGGTCGGTCTTGTGTGTCAACGTTTTTGCGGGCACTACATGTTGAAAAGCCTCTCGAGGATGATCCGGCAGGGCATATCAAGAGGGGCGGCAAAAGCAGGGAATTCCGGTGCCAGTATTTGTATTTCTGCTCCGTTCATGATCTGTTCCTGTTCAAAATGCTGATGATCAGCCGTTTGACGGTTTCCATTTCATCCGGCCTGCTGACGGCGACAAATAGAGTCAGGCTGGCCAGAGCTTCATTGCTTATGGTCAGGCTCTCTTTTCCAGGGCGCAGACGATTGTTTTTTTCCAGAAACAGCAGAAAGCATGCGGCGGCAATGCGCTTGTTGCCGTCAACAAAAGCGTGGTTTTTTACAACCAGATAGAGCAGGGTAGCGGCTTTCTCCTCAAGGGTGGGATACAGGTCTTTCTTGCTGAAGCCCTGGCGGATCTGCTCAACGGCGCTTTTAAAACTGTCATCGCGTTCCTGCCCGAAAACCGCGGAATTAAACTCAGTCCGCATCTGCTCCACAATGGCCATATAGTCTTCATAGGCTGGATAGGTGACCTTCTTTTTGGTTGCGCCGCGGGCGTCAAGGGTTTCATGATCGTAATCGTCCAGCAACCGCAGTCCCGCGGCATACAGGTGAAGCCATTTAAAATCCGCGTCCGTTGCCTGGTCTTCAATGGCCCGGCTTAAAATGCGGATGCCGTCTTTCAGATGCCGCACTTCCTGCTGTTTCTGGGCCAGCCGCTTTTCGTTGATGGCGTAACCCTGCACCAGGTAGTCTTTAAGGCGCTTGGTGGCCCACTGGCGGAACTGGGTGCCCCGCTGCGATTTTACGCGGTAACCCACGGAAATAATAACGTCAAGGTTGTAGAATTTGACCGCTCTGCTTTGTGTTTTACCCTTGATCGCGCCGTGTGGAGTGGTCTGTAAGAAATCCTTACATACCAGTTTTTCCTTCAGCTCGCCTTCTTTAAAAATATTGCCGATGTGCTGGGTAATGGCGACACGATTCCTTTCAAACAACTCGGCCATTTGTGCCTGTGTCAACCACACGGTATCCTTGTCCAGGTTGACCTGAAGCTCGATCTGATTATCCGGCGAACGATATATTTCCACCGCGGTCCGTTCATCTTTTCTGTTCATCTTTTCACCTTGCCTCCATCCATGGAATTAATATTTTGCTCCATCAAATCTATTTGGAAAATCGGGGGACAGATTACGAATTATTGATCTTTATCCCCCTGTTTTCATTTAGCCATTTTTGTCATTAATTACAAGTGATTTGATAAACACCTAATCCGGGGATATCTATTTCGAATCAGGGGCGTGACCTCTGGGGTCGGACCAAACTAACAGTCTGGTCGAACGAACACAAGATACACCTCATTGACCTGAAAAATGCAGGTTTCGGATGTTAGGTTTTAGGTTATAAGGAATGGGGGCAATTTTTCTGGATAGCGCTGACGCTTCACTGCGTGCCCGGCTCGGGGGCCGGAATGACGAGGTAGATCCCGGATCGGAGTCCGGGATGACGAAGGAAAGGAAATTACGGCCTGGGCTTGACCCGGTCCGTGGGTTCCGCGTTCAGGGGGTCATCGGGCCAGTAATGCTTGGGGTAGCGCCCCTTGAGTTCTTTTTTTACGGCCGGATAACTGTTGCGCCAGAAGCCGGCCAGATCCCGGGTGATCTGGGCCGGACGGCCGGCGGGAGAG
>CAYSMV010000125.1:0-3648 GCA_964432245.1 uncultured Desulfobacterales bacterium | reverse complement strand
GCCTGGTGGGCGAAAGAGGGCCAGCGTCGGGGCGCCGGCGAAATCTGCCTCAATTCCATTGATGCCGACGGCGTGTGCCAGGGCTATGATATCGAGCTTACCCGATTAATTTCCGAGAGCGTCACCATACCGGTGATTGCTTCCGGCGGCGCTGGCGAGCCGGTTCATCTTTATGAGGTCCTGACCGCTGGCAGGGCCGACGCCGCCCTGATCGCTTCCATGGTGCATTACGGCGCTTATACCATTTCCGGGATAAAAGAATACCTGCACGAAAGAGGCGTTCCCCAGCGCATGAAATGGTAGGGGGGACGTCCTTAACTTATTAACTTGTTTCCATCCATAAATGGCCTTTTTCCGCTATCTCGGCGTCAAACTGCAAGGTTTTTTGTACGGCGTACGAAAAGTACGCCTCCGCAAAACCCCTTGTTTTCCTTGACCTTGCGAAAAGATTCACATTTCTGGATTGGAAACCGCTTCATGCGTTATTCATAATAATATAACAATATGGATGACACCACTACTGTCCAAAATAAATGGGAAAATGGTTTTTTGTCATATAAGTAATTTTTATATTAAACCCAACTTTTTTTTGAAAAAAAGGCCCTGTTTGGCCTATCAGGAGAAATTCGGGTAAAGTTCTTTTTGAGAGCACCATTTTGAGCCTTTGGGGAAAGAGGCGGGTGAAACCGGCTGCGTTAAAAATTTCTCGCTGTTTGAGGGCGATAGCCCGAGTTCGAGAAATTCAGCAGACGGTTTTAACCGACCCCCAAAGGGTCAAGGTGCGAATAAAAAGAACTTTGCCCGAAGCCGCTGAAATATTATTTTGGACAATAATGGGATGACATTAACTTAAAGAAATTTTTGGCGTGGATGAATCCGCGGTTAAATCTTGCCGGTGCTAATAAGTTAAGGGCGTCCCCCCAGATAGGTCTGGATAAAGAACTCGTGGCTTTCAAAGGCGATCTGAGGCAGGTTGCCGGGATGGAAAAAGGCCACATCTTCAGCGTCATCGCCGGGGATAAGGTCGCCATGATAGTCGGTGACCAGGTAGCCCACGATCAGTACCGTGCCGTAGAGATCGCTTTTATTGGCCTTTACCCCCAGGAGTTTTTTGATGGTGCCGGAGATTCCGGTCTCTTCTTTTAATTCCCGCAAGGCCGATTCTTCAGGTGTTTCAAACAACTCCATGAATCCACCGGCCAGAGACCAGTAACCTTTTTTCGGCTCCACATTTCTTTTGACCAGCAGCAGGTTGGAGTCTTTGTCGGCCACGACAACGGCTGAAGCGGGAACCGGATTCTCGTATATCGGTCTGTTACAGCGGGCGCAGAAAAGCCTTTCTTTGCCTTCCCAGTGTTTTTGTATTAAACGGTTACCGCAAACGTGGCAGAAAAGGTTTTTCCGTGCTGGATGATTAATCGTCAAAATTGCCTTTTGATTTTATATCGGACTGAACGGCCGCGGCGCGTTCAATTATTTTCTCCCGGGTCCAGTCGTCGGGGTTTTCAAGTCTTTCGGCGATATCACCGGCATCATGCGATCCGGCCGAAAGAATGGCGTCTATGGCTAAAGGAGCGGTGTCGGTGGCGTTAAAGACGCTGGTCAGCATATTATAGACAAAGATTTCAACGTCTTTGACCATGCGTTCCTTGATGGCGGCCGGCTGGGCCAGTAAAATATTGTCAAAGGGGAGATTCAGTTTTTTATAATCCCCGGCTTTCATTCCCTTGCTCTCGGCATATTGGCGCATTTTCTGCCAGATTTCGTCGCTGACGCCCTTGTCGGATTCTTTAACAAAATTACCGTCTTCATCAAGAAAAGCATTGCCGTAATCGTTTACTTTTACTCCCCAGGAGATCATCTGCAAAGCGGTGGCGACATTGGCTTTGGTGGTGTTGGTCTCCGCCGCTATCAGTCGCAGTCTTTCCGAGCTGTTGCCGGAGGTGCCGTGCTGCGCGCCGTTGACCCTGTATGGTTCGATGGCCTTGTGAATGCGGGTGGTGAGTTCCACCTGGATGCCGGCGTCGCTGGCCTCAATGCCGTGGGTGGTGCCGTTGTTAAGGGCGATCCAGTCCGGAAAAATGCCGTGGGCGTTCAGCCCCTGAATCTGGAACAGGGCTTCTGCCGGTGTTGATAAGCCTTCTTTCCCTTTGATTTCACCAACTTCTGTCTCCAGACCGGCCCATCGGGGAATATATGGCGCCAGTTCCAGGTTGGCCAGCAGGTTCTGATCGTCGGGCAGGTGGGAGGCGTCTACGGCGATGGAGGTGATACCGGCATCAAAAAGTGTGGGAATTTCAGTTTTGGCCTCATCGATGTCTTCCTTTTTCTTAATGCCGTAATGATCAGCGTGAATAGCGACCGGGATGGTGATTCGCATCTGGTTGCAGAAGGCGTCAACCTGCCGGGCAATATTCCAGTAATTGACGGCGCAGTAGGCGTTTTTCCCGCCTTCGGATTTGGCGATTTCGATGATCAGGGCCGCGTTGGCTTTCTGAGCGGCCCGTAATGCCCCCTGGATAACAAAAGGATTTCTCCCGTTGGCGGCCATGGTGACGGCGCCGGGTTTGGCGGCTACGGCCCGATTGATAAATTTGCCGCTTACGATCAGTGCTTTTGAGTTGGGAAACAGAGAAATAATATTGGGGGGACGACCAATTGCCAGGGCTTTTTTAAAGCCTTCAACATATTTATCATCCTGCATCGTCAGTACCTCCGGCTTTGTTGATCAATAAAAATTTTATTATCGCGATGTTTGAGAAGAATCGCCTTGGGAAGCCTGTCGCGCCTTATATTCTTTCAGCCTTTCTTCCATTTCTTTCATGACCTGTTCGTTGTGTTTTCTGACTTTTTCCTGAAAAGCCTGCCGCCTCTGGTGAAAATCTTTAAATTTTTCATTGAATGCTTCTATTTTGGCGTTGCTGTCCAGGATTTCTTCCCGGGTATCCGCTTCCTGCTGAGCTTTATCCAGCAGTTTCCGCTCTTCCTGAAGGGCCTGAAACTCATTGTCAAAAGAGAGCTCCTCTGCTTTAAGGGTGCCTATGCCGTTAAAACCTTGCTGTGATTCTCCCGCTTTATCCGTTGTTGAGGCGCTTTGATCGTTGCCGTTATTAGATGAAGCGGACGGAATGGGCTCCTGGTATATAATTTCCCCCTCGATGTAAAGGCTATCCTGATATTGCCGGGGAATATTCGTCGGATTATTGGTATAATACGTTTCTCCGCCTTCATCCGTAAACTGATAAATTTCCGCGAAGGCGGAGCTACAGGCGCTAAAAGATATAATTGCGATCAGACACACGCGGAACATGGCGGACAGTTTCATCGGCGTCTCCATTCTTTATTGAGGGTTTTTAGAAACTTTTAAATATATACTTCATTTTACGTAAACCTGTCAAGATTTTCCGCTTGTCGGTTTTGCCTCTGATAATGGCTTCAAAGCGTCAGGAGCCAATCCCGTAGAAAATCGCATGGTAAACCCGAAGCTTGCAAGGCCGGTGTTTATTATGATAAAAACCCTGTTATCGTAAAACCGCGGGTCGTCCAAGGCGAATTTTTCCAGGGGCGAGAAATTTTTGAAACATTCCGGTTTATACACCCGGGTCAGACGGTTATGAATAATCATAAAAACAACGGTTTGGCGGTCAT
>CAYSMV010000124.1:0-8561 GCA_964432245.1 uncultured Desulfobacterales bacterium | reverse complement strand
CATCCGGTTCCATCCTTCGGTCAACCTGGGCATCATCAAGTTTCTGGGTTTTGAGCAGATCTTTAAAAATTCCCTGACCACCCTGGCCATGGGCGGCGGCAAGGGCGGTTCAGACTTTGACCCCAAGGGAAAAAGCGACGGCGAAATCATGCGTTTCTGTCAGGCCTTCATGCGTGAACTTTTCCGGCATATCGGCCCGGAGACCGATGTTCCGGCCGGGGACATCGGCGTGGGCGGCCGTGAAATCGGATATATGTACGGTTATTACAAAAAAATCCGCAACGAGCATACCGGCGTGCTGACCGGCAAGGGCCTGGAATACGGCGGCAGCCTGGTCCGGCCCGAGGCCACCGGTTACGGAGTCACGTATTTTGCCGCGGAAATGCTGGCCACCCGGGGGCTGGATTTTAAAAACAAGACTGTCGCGGTCAGCGGCGCCGGCAACGTGGCCCAGTATGCCATTGAAAAGGTCAATCAGATGGGCGGCCGGGTCATCTCAAGCTGCGATTCAAGCGCGACCGTGATTGATGAAAAGGGCATCGACAAGGATAAATGCTGCTATCTCATGGAGCTGAAAAACGTGCGCCGGGGCCGGGTCAGCGAATATGCCGCAAAATATAAAACCCAGTGCTACGAAGGCGAAAACGTGTGGAACGTTATTCGGGAACAGGGGATAAAAGTCGATATCGCTCTGCCCTGCGCCACCCAGAACGAAATCGACGGCGCTGATGCCGAAGCCCTGGTCAAGAACGGCTGTATCTGCGTGGCCGAAGGGGCCAATATGCCTTCTTCGCCGGAAGCGATCCGGATTTTTCAGGACAGCAATATCCTTTACGGCCCCGGCAAGGCGGCCAATGCCGGCGGCGTGGCCACCTCCGGTCTTGAGATGAGCCAGAACAGCTCCAAGCTCTCCTGGACCAGGGAAGAGGTGGACAACCGGCTGCTGCTGATCATGAAGGGCATTCATAAGTCCTGCCTGGACGCCGCCGAAGCTTATGGTAAAAAAGGCGACTATGTCACCGGCGCCAATATCGCCGGATTCGTGAAGGTCGCCCGGGCCATGATGGCCTATGGTATTGTATGAATTCCATTTCTGATTATTCAACGAAGAGGGGCAACGGGCCAAATGCATGGCCCGCGCCCCCTTTTTATTCGGTGAGCAATGCCGTCTCTTTTGGCGGCAGGCGGATTGACCGGGGAAAAATCTCCAGGCTGAAGTTGTCGATGGTGCCGGTATGCTGAAAACCGACCACGATCGAGCCGTTTGAGAGGTAAGCGGCGTTTTCGGGCGCGACGGCGATGACGCGGCGGCTCAGCTCTTTGGAGATAATGATGTCTCCTTTTATGTCCAGCGAGCCGTCGCCAAAGTCGACCAGCCCGTCAAGCACGGCATCGATGCCTTCGGCCTGGTCAGGCTTCAGGTTGACGATCTGAATGTCGGTGATCCTGGCAATATCGTCTTTATAGGTGATTTTTCCGCTGATTTTTTCTATGGCATGGGGCAGCCGATGGTAACGGGCCAGTAATTCCTGTTTTTCGGTTTTATCCCGGGAGCCGGCCAGCAGGCGGTTCAGGACATCCTCGATAAAATTGTAATGGCCCAGCAGGAAGTTTTCCATTTTAAAGGATCCGGCGCCTTCAATGAGTTCGCTGGTATTAACCCTGGCCGTAAATTCCATGGCCAGGGGCGCCAGCGGCGGTTTGTGAAAGTAGTCGGCGAAACCGACTTCAAGTTTCGTCAGATCCAGATGGCCTTCTAAAGCGGCGTCCAGCTGGTTTCCCGCCAGGTGGACGCCCGTTTCAAAGCTGCCGCCTAATTTTATCTGATCCGGGAAGGCGTTGAGGATAAAGGGATAGGCCGAGGCGAGAACATCAATATTCATCTCCTGTGTCGTGAGCCGGACATCTATCTGCGACAGGCCTTTCAGATTGGTCATTTTTCCTGAGAGAGTGAAGCGGTTGCCGTTGATCATCATGTCAAGGGCGCTCATGGCGATCACATCCTCTTTGAGGCAAACGATGATCGGTTCACGCAGCGACATACCCAGATTGACAGGCTCTCCGCTCAGGACGCCGTCGCGGGATTGAAAAACCACGTCGGTCAGGTCCAGGTTCCCGGTCATGATCATTCCCGACCAGGCGTCTCCGTTTAAATGAAAGTCGATGTTGATCAGGCCTGAAATCGGTTTGGCCGGAGAATTGGCGGGGAATGAATATCCCAGGTAAGGCAGGATGGGCAGGTCGATCATGGTAAGGTCGGCATCGACCGGGATCTGCTCGTTTTTCTGATTCAACGCCATGGGGCCGGCTTGTCCGTGAAAAAAAATATTCTGCACATCGCATCCCGGTGAAGCGGCCTTGATATCCAGATTGAACACTTCGCCGATGGTGAAATCATTGACCCGGACATCCACGTTGCTGACGGTATAGGTAACGGGGTTGTCCAGGGCGCCGTCATCAAACACCAGATATTCTCCGTTATCGACCGACAAGTTTTTAATGCGGAGCCATTTTAACAGCTTGCTGTCCTGGGCTTCGCTGAGGTCGTCAAAATTAAAACTGCCGGCCGCGTCGTGAATAATCTGGTAACGGGGAGAACTGATTTGCATCTCGTTGATGAAGACCTGGCCCAGCAGCAGCATTAATGGATTGATCCGCACCAGAATACTTTCCGCGGTGACAAATATCGGATTGATTTCAGGATGCGTTTCCAGGAATTTTTCGTTTTCCGTCATCTTAAACCGGTCTATCCGGGCGCCCCGCAGGCCGAGCAGAAAAGCATCCATGGCGCCGACACGAATGTCCCGGGGAAGGTTTTTGGTGATGATTTTTTTTAATATGGATAGTTGCTTGCGGCTGAAATAATCAAGCGCCGCGGGGTCGGCCTCCTTTGTGGCCGCTGTAATGCCTGGAGGCCGGAATAACAGCAACGCGCCGAGCGCGACGGAAAGCAAAAGGCCAAAACAGATTTTTTTCATTATGAAAAGTCACCGTAAGAGAGCGGCGTTTCTGATGCCGCGCAGGGCTCTTTCAACCGAAGGGAAAACGGCTATGCCCTGCCGCTGATATTGATCGGCCACGCGGCGTTTAATCAGTTCGACATTGACGTCTTCCAGCCGCCAGGTCTTGTTTTCCAGAACCAGGGCGATGTCTTTTTCCGTGTTCTGCTTGATCTCGGTTAATAAAGATAACAGCCGTGTCAGGTATTGCTCGGCCGGCGATGTGTCGATCGCGATCCCGGTTATTTTCATAAAGGTGGTAGTAACCACTTCCAGGGGATGAAGCAGCATGATCAACAACAGAACGTCGATCTGCTCCCGGCTGATGATTTCCCGGATCATGCCGCCCAGTCCTTCCAGCGGAAACATGGGCGTGCCCGTGTCCAGAGGATTGACCACGCTGTTTCCCGGCGTGGGGAAATAGCCCGCCAGTATCCGTTGCGTTTCCGGGCTGAAAGCCGGTATGTCCAGCCCCCAATGGTGTGCCAGGTCGGAGCTGAAAACTCCGATGGCGCCGCCGCCTCCGGCCAGGGCGAGGCGTTTGCCCCGGCCTTTGAAATAGGAGAGGACCACGAGCGTGTCCACCATCTCGTCCAGACCTTCCACCTGGATGGCGCCGGCCTGGGCCAGCGCGCCCTGCCAGATCTTTGACTCCCCGCCCAGCGATGCGGTGTGGCTGAATGTCGCCCTGGCGCCGAGCGGGGTCAGCCCGCCTTTCCAGATCACGGTCGGCTTCTTACCGGACAGGGATCGAAGGGTTTCAAGGAACCGGCGGCCGTCGTCGACCCCTTCCAGATAGGCGGCGATATATTTTGTGTCCCTGTCTTCGGCCAGATATTCCAGAAGGGCCGTGGCTTCCAGGTCACATCCGTTTCCAAACGATACGATTTTGCTGATCTTCAGGCCGGCGGCAATGGCGTCATGGCCGAAATCGTTGGCAATGCCGCCGCTCTGTGAGATCATGGCGACAGCCCCCGGCTCTTTTGAAAAATCAAAGCCCGGCAGCAGCGTCACCCCTCCGGAGGGAGAATGAAGGCCGAAGCAGTTGGGGCCTACTACCAGGAGCCCTTTTGCGGCTATGGCTTTTATTTTCCGCTGAAGTTTAATCCCGTTTTTCTGGCCGGTTTCCGCGAAACCCGACGTATGAATTTCGGCGCCGGCTACCCCGTGCCTGAGGCAGTCCTCAAGAACTCCCGGCACGGCTTCGGCCGGAACCGAAACCGAGGCCAGGTCAACAGGGCCGTCAACCGCGTCAAGGCTGGGCAGGACTTTGAAACCGGCTATCGTGCCGCCCGCCGGTGATATCGGATAAATCCCACCCTTATAGCCGTAAGTGATCAGGCTGGTCAGGATCATGTTGGCGAACGCACCGGGTTTTGACACGCCGCCGAAAATCGCGACTCCCCTGGGGGCAAACATGCGGTCCAGCTTGGTTCTTTTTTCCGTATCCATATCGCGTCAGGTATTCAGACAATGCTGATTTGTCGAATCTATATTTTAAAATTACCATTGTCCAGAGAAGAATCCATGTTTTTCACGGTCGTGCCCTGTGATCCTTCTGGGACAGGCTGAAATCATTGGAAACAGCTTGTTGCGCCGTTTATAATAAAAGGATGGATACCCGATGCCGACTTTTTTATTCAACAATAATAATTTGGCGGATTTCTTTTAAAAGAGGTTGCTGACAATCGGTCATGAATATTATATAATACTAAAACATTTAAAGGCACGGCCTATCATCCGTTGCCCGGAATTGTGAATATAAATTGTGGAAACAATTTGTCATGTCTGCCAGTGAGTTTGTCAGCGGTCAGGAAAAGCTGAATATCTTTAAGCAATTGGAAAAAGAGGGGATCATCCTTAATATGCACCTGCTGGGTACTGACTTGAAAAAGCTGACGGTAATCATGCGGGTGATATCCAGAAAAAAAGAATGGTTTTTTCTGATAGAATGCCCGCCGGAACTGAAGGAAAAGATCAGCGGGCTTGATGAATGGGAACTGGCTTTCGCGTTTATCGGTGAGCAGGGGATTCCTTACCGGTTTATCACTGTCGGCGGGGAAATGGTCGGCGGCCATGATATGCTTATCAAGGTGCCGGATGCGATCGAACGCCGGCTTCGCAGAAAACATTTCCGGATCAAGGCGCATCCGGCCGCTGTTTTAAAAGCCGTGATCAATGGCCAGGATGTCGAGATGAAGATGATCGATATCAGCCAGGGGGGGGCGCTGGTTATGTTTTCCGAGCATGAAAATAAAAATCGGATGCTGGCCACCGGCCAGGAATTGACCGATATCAGGATGATGCTGTTGCCCGGCGAAAAAGAAATAGATGCCCTACGCGTTAAACGGGCCGAGGTGAGAAGCGTGGCTCTTGAACCCAACAGCGGTATTTATCATTTCGGGTTGATGTTTGTTGATCTGAACAAGATGGAAGAAAAGTTGATTAAAGATCGAATATACGTTGATCAGCGGCAGATGCTCCGTAAGAAAACAATTTAAGGACGTCCCCCGAATGGCGCTCGCCGGTGACGGCAATCCCGGGCGCAGAGAAAACAGGGACTTTCGGCCGGCATTTTTTCGGCCGCGATGATGGCCCCGGTCACGGATTTGCGCGGCGTCATCAAGCCTGAATCCTCGACGCTGATGCCGATGTCTTTCGGCCGCAGAAAGGGAAGCAGCGCCTGCTGCCCTTCTTTCAGGGGCCAGTCGCAATACCCCGGGCTGAAGCGGGCGCTGGAATTCAGGCCTTTTCCCTGATAGTGACGATGAACCTGCTGCTGAATCTGATCGGCATAAAGATCGGCCAGCACGGAGGCGGCGGCATCCAGCATCAGGGCCTGCAGCATGGCGGATTTGCCCAGTCGGCTGATCCGCTCGTCGACGGCTTTGCCCAGGGTCACCGCAAAACAGCATAATTTTTGAATATTCGACATCCGGGCCGCCAGGCGGGTCCAGTTGACGGTTTCCAGGCAGAGGCTTTCTCCCAGAATGGCATTTTTTTTCAGACCGGTAAAAACCGTTGACCGGCAGATCGCCCTGGGCCGGGCCAGTTGCCGGCAGGTATCGATGCCGTCATCGATTTGCGCTGAAATATTATCGGATACGGCCTCCGGCCCGGGATATCCCAGCTGTGAAATAGTCCCGGCCAGAATATCTTCCGGCCGGGGTAAGGCCAGTTTAATCGTGATTGTATTCATGCCTGATCCTTGTTCCTCACGTGTTGATGGAACGCGTTCGATTCCTTGTGCAGAATGATGCGCGCTTTTCAGGCCGCCTGAGATGTTGTCTTCGGATTGGTGTAATAGCCGTATTTTTTAACCGCTTGAACCATCGCACGGACGGTTTCCGCTTTCGCGTTCGGCGGAATCTCTCAGCCGCCGGCCAGGATAAAACCGCCGTCCCGGCCGACCTCCTCGATCAGGCGATGGCAGTATTCGTCCACTTCGGACACCGTGCCGGTGACCAGCTTGGCGGCCGGCACGTCGCCGAAGATGCACATGCGGTCTCCGATTTCCTGTTTGGCCGCGAAAATATCGGTCAGCCCGTCCAGTTGAATAATGATTTTTTTCGCCGGCAGGCGGCGCAGGGTTTTCAGATTTTTCAGCCAGTCGCCGTCACAGTGAAGAATAGGCGTCAGGCCGGCGTCAATGATGCGGTTGACGATGATCTCCATGCTGGGAAAGGCCAGGTCGGTGAACTGCTGGGGCGAGATAAAGCTGTTGGAGGTGCGATGGCAATAGCACTGAACGATCGGCACCCCCATTAATTTACAGGCCAGGACGGCCGAATCCGCGAAATTGCGGGCCAGGTATTCGGCGGCCCGGCTGATTTTTTCGGGCCGTTTGAACAAATCGGCTGAAAAATTGATTACATTGCGGGCCTGGGAAAAGGTATCAAACGGCATTTCCGCCTGGTAGCCGATCTGAACGACGGCGCCCTGGCGGCGCCACCATTTGAAATCGCTTCTCCAGAACAGGTACTGCCCGATGAGACCCTTGAGCATCATGGCAAGTATGGCCGGCATCCCTTTGCCCTCTGATTCCTGGCTGAACCGGGGCAGCATGCGCAGCCGAAAGAGCATATCCGCCACCAGCGCCGGGGACTCAATGACCCGGTCATAATCCTCGGGTTCCATGTACTGGATCTCCTGGATCTTGGCCATGGCGTTCTCTTCCAGCTCGATGCCGGGCCAGAGTTGCCGCATCATCATGACATAGTTGTACATCAGCCGGGAATAGGGATTAATATTGTAGTAGATGTCCCAGGGGCCGATCTCTTCCCAGAGCTGTTTCATTACTTTTTTATATACCGGCGGATTCATCATGTACTGGCTCATTTTAACGTCGGTATGCAGAGGAGCGTAATAATAAAGCATCAGCGAGAGCGGCACGCGGTCCGGCGTTTCCAGGCGGACGACCGCGTCAAACCGCTGCTGAGCCGTCATGGTGTCTTTTTCGTAGATCATTTTTCCGGTATTCATGCGATCGCTCCTTTCATTTCGCCATCCGTCAGGTTTTTGAGAATGGTAATGCCTTCGTAAGCGTCCCGGGTCTGGAAATCAACGCCCAGTTTTTCCACCAGGCTTTGTTCCGTGCCGCCGCCGCCGAGGATGACGCGCGTCCGGCGGCGCAGCCCCTTTTTTTCCAGCAGGGAGATGGTCTCTTCGATTGATTCAAAGGTGGTCGTCAGCAGGGAAGACAGTCCCAGGATGGCGGCGCCGGTTTCCTCCAGCCTAGTGATAAAATTTTCCGGCGGCACGTCGACACCCAGATTGTGTACGGCAAATCCGCTGGCTTCGGCCAGAATCGCGAAAATATCCTTGCCCAGGTCGTGGATGTCCCCCCGGGGGGTGCCGAGCACGATGGTGGCGATAGGGGCGCCGGCTTCCCCGGCATGCAGAGATTTTTTTATTTTACCGCTGGCGGTTTTAAACATTTCGCCGGCCATGACCAGGTGCGGAAGATAATACTCTCCGGCCTCGAATTTGGCGCCGATCTCGGCCATGACCGGCGTGCAGGTGTCAAGAAACTGTTTAAGGGAAACATTGGCTTTCAGCAGGTTGTCCGCCTCCCTGTCAATGGCATCAATGTCAAACCCCAGAAATTTTTCTCTGAATGACGACAGTGCCTGAAATTGCAGTTCGCTCATGGGGCGTCCTCCGTTGCATTATTAAGTGGGGTTATTAAAAACTGTACTGACTGGTCAATATTATTAATCCGTATTATCCGTTGATTTGAAAATTCATATGTGAATCCGCGGCGCGGCTGATCGTTATCGTTTTTTACGTTGTTGCTTCTCCTGTCGGGGCACATTCTGTTGCGGTAACAGGGAAAAAAGGCTGGTGTAAATCCGTTCCAGGGGCAGGCGGTCTTCCAGGATCGACATGTAAATATGTCCTTCCGTTAGAGACAGCAGGACCAGGGAGATGGCCTCGCAATCCGTTGTTTTAGGCAGAAAACCAGCCGCTGCGCCCTGGCTGATAAGCGTCTCCAGCAGGGTCAGAACATGATGATAATGGTCATTGACCTGTTGTGAAAAACTATCCTCCCGGTTCTTGGGG
>CAYSMV010000123.1:0-3340 GCA_964432245.1 uncultured Desulfobacterales bacterium | reverse complement strand
TGTCAAGGTGTTAGCCAATACTGGCGGTGCGATTGGCGCCGGCGTTGGGGATTACTGGTGGATTGATATTCCGCCGATCCGCATTGAACCCACCTCTATTGCCAGCGGCTCGGTCATCTCCGTTAAAATCGAACTGGTTGACAATGACTCGATGTGCCCGACCTGTAACCTGTGCGAATGCACCATCGACGTGGCTCAGGTCTGCTGCTCCGGCGTGGCGGCTACCAGCTCAACTTCTCTGCTGTTCCCCTATTTTGCCGACAGCCCGTTCTGGAACGGCATTGCCATCGTTAACCCCACTTCCGTTGCCGGCAGCGCTGATCTGACCCTGACGGAAGAAGACGGCGATGTCGCCACGGCCACGGTTTCCGTGCCCGCGAACGGCATGTTCGTTAATCTGATCGAACTTATCACCTGGGGCGGCGCCGGCTATGACGGTGATCGTTGCTTTGTCGAAGTCGAGGCGGATTATGGCGGAGCCGAGGGTTTTGCCATGATGGGCAACGGCAGCGAAGCCATGGGTTATATTGTTGATTAGTTGCAGGCCTGACCGCGTTCCGCTTAGCTTAAATCCGGACATGGCGGGCTTTGAAAAGAGGCGGAAGAATCGCCTCGGTTGATCGTTTAAAGTGGGGAGTTTGGAAACAGGCTCCCCACTTTTTTCATCAGGAGAATTTCGGTGGAATTTCTCTGAATTTCGGTGACAGTATACTTAATTGATGTAATAAAAAACAATCCCCTCACTATTTCGTCAATTAAGTATACTGTCACCGAAATTCGAAATTCGCGAGGTAAATTAGATGAAAAGATTTTTTTTGCTGGCGGTGGGCTTTCTGCTTTTGCCGTTATTTGAGTGCTCGGCCCTGTTTTATTGTCCCGAGGCAGGGTTAAGAATTGTTTCGGAATACGCGGCCGTCGATGATGCGCTGACGCCCGACACGCGGGTCTGGAAGGTCGTGCCGGAAGCAACTGCCGACAAAGGGGTGAAACTGCAATTTTTTCTGGAGCAGGCGGCCGGCGCCGAAGCGGTTTGCACGCTTTTTTTACCTGCAGCCGGCGCGGCCGGAGAAATCAGGTGGCAGGGCATGGGGAAAAACCGGGAAAAAACAAGCGCGACCGGTTTGTTGCTGGTCACCGGGTTTCCCGCGCCCTGCGATGTTCTTCCGGTCAAGGAAAACCATGAAGGCCGCGTTTATCAGGAAAAAACCGGGGCCGGCGGCAGTGTGTTCGTGAGAAATTATAAAGTCTCTTCGGAGGCTTGCAGCGCAGCTGAAGCAGAGGCCAAAGGCTGGATAAAAAAAGAGGCGTCGGATGCCTCAAACCTGATGATGTTTACGGTTACCGATGCCGAAGATCGGCTGGTCGTCAGGCAACTGTGGCCTGAAAACGGCTCCTGGTGGCTCTATGAAGAGACGCCACTGAGGCGTTCCTGGCACATCCATTGATAGTTTGGCAAAGCATTCGACTTTTTTGTAAATTTGTTATGGTTTTTCCTGTTGGATTTTTAACGACGCCGTCCCTATTAGAGATGATAATGAGACCTGATTTTTTCGCGAAATTGAAGTTTCGCGCCGGAACCCTTTTAGGCCCGGCGCTTTTTTTAATTATTCTGTTTTTCTTTTTTTCCGCGGCCGAGGCGTATCAGGCTTCCGTTATCCCCTGGTCCGGCTACTGGTGGCCTTATAAAAAGGGAGGGCTCGGCACGGGCCTGGACTACCGCGGGCATCCGGCGCCTCTGGAGAAATATAATCTCCTGACAACCGGCCTGACAACAGGCCCGGCGCTGACCGAGTATATGAATCTTTATTATGATCCTGACGCGCCGTCCTGGTACGGGCTCTGCGCCTATTGGGCCCGGGCCGCCTGCCATGAATATTTAACCATTCTGCCTTCATCGGAGAAGAACCTTGTTTTCCGGGTCGGAGACAAGAAAGGACTGCTGACCCTGATGCACAACAACGATCTTCTGGAGGCGGACGATGGGTCCAGGCCCGAGGTCTTTCATTACTGGCTGCTGCGCTATATCAGGGATCAGAGAGAAGCCTTTGTCGCCGATCTTTCGGCCGGCACCGAGGTCTGGTCCTATCCGGTTTACAGATACGATATGCAGATCAGCGGCAGCGGAGCCACCCGCTCCGTCTCGGTTACGATTTATTACGTGGATGACGCGGTAAAACCGGACTTTATCGGAGCGAAAACACACTCGAAAAGTTATACCTATGATCTTTTTTATGACGCTTCCGGGGCCATAACCGGCGGCCAATGGACCGGATACAGCGTTTCCGACCACCCGGAGCTTTTGAGTTTTCCTCTCGGGGTCGGAACCATTTTCCCCGGCCTGGATTACCAGGAGATTCTGAGGCTTGCCGCATCACGGGATGACTTTCTTGAGCATGGAAGTCAAAGCGTCGAGATCGGCCCGGGAACATACAATCTTATTCTGCTGGATGAGGATGTTTATCAGATTTCCGCCCGATCCGGGGATATGATTTCTCTTCAAATAGCAAAGGAAACAGGGGGAAGCTGGCAGGATATGGAGGTGGTTTTAACCGACGGCAATGGAGACGAGGTGCGGCGCGAGACCCTGGCCAGCGGCGACTTGTTTAATGAACTCTTAACAGCCACGGCTCCGCCCTATACCATTTGCCTGACCCAGGATGAAGATACTTATACCACGGATCCCAACATTTATGTTCTGACGCTGGATCTGAAAAGGTCGTTCAACCAGGAGGTTTTTTATATCCCCAAATCCAACGCCTGGTCCGGATTCGCCCTGACCAATCCGGGAAGTGCCGCCGTTTCCGGAGTGACACTGGCAACCGGGGACGTCGATGGCCAGCCCTTGCGGACGGTTCTGGGCCCGCTGGCCCTTGACCCCGGCGAAAAGAGGCTTTTCTTTTTCAGGGATTTTTCCGTGCCTCTGTTTGAGCTGGGCAAAACCGAGAGACTCACCCTGACGGCGGATGGACCGGTTGACCTGCTGAACCTGGTCGGCGCGGACGATTCCTCTTCCCTGACCGCCTTGGTCCAGGGCGGGGCGCGGGGTTGCCGGCTGGTTATTCCCGACACGGCTCCGGCGATGACCCCGGGTGTCAAGATGCTCGGCGGGGTCAGGAACGAGTCGTTTGAAGAGGCGAAGGTGACGCTTCGTCTCTATTCCGCGGCAGGAGAGTTGGAAAAAGAGGCCGCCGAGACAATCGCGGCGCGCGGGTATCTGCCCGGTGCGGTCGCAGCGAACCCGGACCTGCTGCGCGGGCCGGGCGAGAACCCCGGCGCGATCCCGCCGCTCGAGACCATGACGGCGGTGCTGCGCGACTGGGGGATCGCCGCGCAAACCCCG
>CAYSMV010000122.1:0-8793 GCA_964432245.1 uncultured Desulfobacterales bacterium | reverse complement strand
GGCCTCGTCCGGTCTTGAGTCCGGCGTCACAGGTCAGTCGCAGTCTTTTCAGCCCGTGCCGGGACCAACGGCGGAGAAGATCGACGGCCGGCCCGAGGCAACGGGCGGGGTTGTCGCCGAATTGATCAGGACGCCGTTTTTAAAGGATATTCTGCGGGAGAATCTGAACGGCATTGATCCGGAAAAAGGCGAAGCCGCGGCCAGGGCTCTTTTGTGGGAAGACATGGAGACGATTTTCTCCGTTATGAGCGTCCTGCCGGTTTTCATCAATTATTATATTAAAGTAGGGGCGGCCTTCGGGGATCAGCTTTCCGAAAAAATTCCACCGCAATTGTTTGTTGAGTATGTAACGAACATTTTAAACGATATTGATATGGAAGCCGCCCGTAAAGCCATTGCGGCTTATCGGCAGTTGGGCCAGAGGCTGCTGGCGACGGATGCGGCGGCGATGGACGCCCGGCTGGCCGCGGCCGTGACCCATCCGGCTGTGGCCGAAGCCGTATCCGGGGGCGTCAACGGTCTGCTGGCGACGATCAACCGCCTGGAAGACAGACAACCGGGAACGATAAAAGCGATCATGGAAAACGTGACGGCCGGGATCGACAAACAGACGGTCAACACGGCCGTCCGGCGTCTGACCGAGGCGGTGATCGCCCAGAAACCGCCTTTTTTCAGCCTGATATGGAAGACCGTTAAACTTTATATTTCGGGATTCTTTAAAAGAGAACATTAATACTCTCGCCTGGGGTCATGCCGGTCGTGGATGATAGCAAACCGCTCCGTATCTGCCTGTTGAGTTACCGCAGCAATCCCCATTGCGGCGGTCAGGGAGTGTATGTCCGGAACCTGAGTTACTGGCTTTCCCGGCTCGGTCACCAGGTGGAGGTCGTTTCCGGGCCTCCGGACCCGATGCTTAAAAATGGAGTCAAACTGACTTATCTGCCCTGTCTGGACCTGTATAATCCGGAAAACCTGTTCCGCCTGCCTTCGTTGAAGGAACTCTCCCGGCCGGTAAATTTCATGGAGTGGTTCGGGGTATCGACCATGGGGTTTCCCGAACCGTTTACCTTCGGTCTGAGGGCTTATGAATTTCTGAAAAAAAATCACCGGCGATACGATATCGTTCATGATAATCAAAGCCTTTCCTACGGCGTCTGGGCCATCGGCCGGAAAATGCCGACGGTCATCACCATCCATCATCCCATTACCCGGGACCGGGAAATCGCGCTAAAGAGCACCCGTTCTCCCCTGGTCCGGATGAAACACATGCGGTGGTATTCGTTTGTCGGCATGCAGAAGCGCGTCTCCCGCACGTTCCCCCGCATTGTCACCGTTTCCGAACGCGCCCGGGAAGATATCAGCCGTGATTTTGATATTCCCCGCCGCCGTTTTGCCGTTGTTCCCAACGGTATTGATACCGGTCTTTTTTACCCCATGCCCCGGATCAAGAGGGAGTCCGATCGCATTATTGTCACCAGCAGCGCCGATACGCCGTTAAAAGGACTTTACCATCTGCTCCGGGCCGTGGCCCGGATCGCCGCCGAGCGGAGCGTTAAATTGACGGTGGTCGGGGCGCCGAAGGAAAACGGCGGCGTTATCCGGCTGATTCAGAAACTCGGCATCGGTCCGCTGGTCAGGTTTACCGGCCGGATCAGCCATGAGGATTTTGTGCGGTACTATGCGGAATCTACGGTGGCGGTGGTGCCGTCCGTGTACGAGGGATTCGGCCTGCCGGCCGGAGAAGCCATGGCCTGCGGTATTCCCGTCATCAGCACCTCCGGCGGCGCGTTGCCGGAGGTGGTGGGCGACGCCGGCATCATCGTGCCGCCCGGCGACGACCGGGCGCTGGCCAAAGCCATTGCGCTGGTCTTCGACAACCCGGACCTGGCCTCGGAACTGGGCCGGAAAGGCTATAACCGCGTCCATCAAATGTTTACCTGGGAGAAGGCCGCACAGAAAACCGTCGCTGTTTACCGGGAGGTGATCCATGGTTACCGCTGATTTCAGCCGGCTGAAGATCAAGCCCGGGTCCGTGATTCTGGATATCGGCTGCGGTGAAGGGCGTCACACCTGTGCCGCCTACCGGTTCAAGAATGTCACCGTGATCGGCGCGGATCTGTGTTTTGATTCCCTGCAGGGCGCCAGAAAACGGCTGCGGTTCCATGACCGGCTCGGTGAACACGGCGGCGGGGCCTGGGGGCTGCTGCAAACGGATATCACCCGTCTGCCTTTTCCGGACGGCTGTTTTGATCTGGTCATCTGTTCGGAAGTGCTGGAGCATATTCCCGGAGACGGCGCCGCCATGCGGGAGATCATCCGGGTGGTCAAGCCCGGCCACGACCTGGTCGTCAGCGTTCCCCGCTATTATCCCGAGCGGATATGCTGGGCCCTGTCAGATGAATATTTTAACGTCAATCAGGGGCATGTCCGGATATACCGGCAAAATCAGCTGGTCCAGCAACTGGAAAGGCTGGGCGTCAGACATTACGCCCGCCATTTCGCGCACAGCCTGCATTCGCCTTACTGGTGGTTGAAATGCCTGGTCGGCCCGGCGCGGACTGATTCCCGTCTGGTCAATCTTTATCATCGTTTTTTGACCTGGGATATCATGAAAAAACCGAAAGTCACGAGATTTTCCAGCCGGTTATTGAACCCGGTGCTGGGCAAGAGCCTGGTGCTCTATTTCCGGAAGCCGGAAGCCGGGATGCCGCGGTAACCGTTAAAAGAAAAGGGGGGGAGGAATAAGCCATGATGATGACGGCGGATGCCTATGAAGAGAGCCTTCGCAGGCTGAACCTGAACGTTTATCTGTTCGGCGAAAAGCTGGACAACGTGGTGGACAACCCCATTATCCGGCCGTCCATGAACGCGGTCGCCAGGACTTATGAACTGGCCCACCGGCCGGAGCATGAGGATCTGATGGCCGCCACCTCGCACCTGACCGGCCGTAAGATTAACCGGTTTTGTCACATCCACCAGAGCACGGACGATCTGGTCCGCAAGACCCGGATGGGCCGGCTGATGGGCGGGGCCACGGGCTGCTGTTTTCAGCGCTGCGTGGGCATGGATACGCTCAACGCCCTGTCCATCACCACTTTTGACATCGACGCCAAATACGGCACCGAATATTACCGGCGGTTTGTCAAATACCTGGAGTATATTCAGGACAATGATCTCACCTGCGACGGCGCCATGACCGATCCCAAGGGGGATCGCTCTCTGCCCCCGCATAAGCAGATCGACCCGGACATGTTCCTGCGGGTGACGGAAGTAAAACCGGACGGCATCGTGGTCCGCGGCGCCAAGGCCCATCAGACCGGGGCCGTCAATTCCCACGAGATCATCGTCATGCCGACCATTTCGATGAGGGAAGCCGACAGGGATTACGCGGTGTCCTTCGCCCTGCCCAGCGACGTCGAGGGCATCACCTATATTATCGGCCGGCAGTCGTGTGATACCCGCAAGCTGGAAAAGGGGCTCATCGACCGGGGTAACATCAACTTCGGCGGCCACGAGGCCCTGGTGGTGTTTGAGGACGTGTTCGTACCTAATGAACGGGTGTTCATGCTCCGGGAATATGAATTCGCCGGCCGGCTGGTGGAGCAGTTCGCCGCTTATCATCGCCAGAGCTACGCCTGCAAGGTGGGTGTCGGTGACGTGCTTATCGGCGCGGCGCAATTGGCCGCGGAATTCAACGGCACGGAAAAGGCCTCTCACATAAAGGACAAGATCGTGGAGATGAACCATTTAAACGAGACGCTTTTCTGCGGTTCGCTGGCCTGCGCCGCGGCCGGGCACCGGGAGCCCAGCGGAACATATTATGTCAACACGCTGCTGGCCAATGTCTTCAAGCAGAACGTCACCCGGTTTCCTTTTGAAATCGCGCGGCTGGCTCAGGACATCGCCGGCGGGCTGATGGTCACCATGCCGTCGGAGCAGGATTTTAATTCCCCGGCGGTGGGCGGCCTGCTGAAGAAATATTTCAAGGCCCGGGAAGGGGTGCCGGTCGAACACCGGCAGCGGGTGTTGCGCCTGATCGAAAACCTGACCCTGGGAACCGCGGCCGTGGGTTATCTGACGGAGTCCATGCACGGCGCGGGCTCGCCTCAGGCTCAGCGCATCATGATTTCCCGGCTGGTCAACATGGAAGGAAAAAAGAAAAAGGCCATGAAGCTTTGTGGAATCGGTGATGTCGCGTCGTAAAGCGCCGGCCGGGGGGAAAACGGTACGCATCAGATTCTGCGGGGGTTGTAATCCCGAATATGACCGTCTGGCCGTCGCCGGGCATATAAAAGAGCGGCTGTTTTCGGCGGGGTATCGCCTCGCCTCCGGGGATGCCCCGGCTGATATCGTCGTCGCGGTTTGCGGGTGCGCCTGCGCCTGCGCGGATGTAAGCGGAATTGACCGCGGGAAAGTTATTTTCATTACCAATCCGGCAATGGCGGACAAAATCGACGTTCTGATC
Organism: uncultured Desulfobacterales bacterium; assembly: GCA_964432245.1. Taxonomy (GTDB): domain Bacteria; phylum Desulfobacterota; class Desulfobacteria; order Desulfobacterales; family Desulfosudaceae; genus JBFMDX01. The sequence goes on along the minus strand of CAYSMV010000122.1, from coordinate 4,328 downwards.
TCGTCGTTATCCGGCCTGTCCGCCGATGGGGGATAAAAATGTCAGACAACGGAAAGAACGGGAACGGACCGGGTTTCCGGTTAAGCCGGACTATTGATTATTTCCAGTCGGCCACGGACGGCCATGTCAAGCTGGAAGCGTTGATGAAAATACTGCAGAACGCGGCCCTGGACCATGTCCACGAGGTCGACCGGGATTCCCGGGTGCTTATCGCCGAAGGACATGCCTGGATTCTGAACAAGATCGCGTTGACGATCGTCAGGCGCCCTTTTTACGGGGAAACATTGACGGTCGATACCTGGCACCGGGGGACAAAAGGATTCAAGTCCTACCGGGAGTACGAGATCCGGTCGGGGGAGGAAAAGGTCGCGGCGGCGACCAGTTCCTGGCTTTATCTGGATCTGAATCGGCGGAGGGTGGTCAAGGTCCCGATGGAAACCGACGACGTTTATGGCGTGCGGCCGCAATTCGCCCTTGACCTGGATATTGAAAACTGGCGGCCGGACAAGAATCTTAAGCCTGATTTTATCATGGATATCACCACCCGGAAATCGGATTACGACATGCTGGGCCATGTCAATAACGCCGTTTATTTCGATTATCTGGACACGCTGATTCATCGCTCGGTCAACGGTTCGTCAACGGTGAAAAGCATTTTCATCCAGTATAACAAAGAGGTCGGCGGCAATGTCGGCCTGGTGAAAGCCGGCATGAGTCCCGGCGGCTCCGGCGGCCATTCGTTTATTATCTATGATGAAGCGCAGGTGTATGCCTGCGGGGACATTGCCTTTGCCGGTTGATGATCGGAGAAGTGGAGGATTTATGACTCAGTCCGTTCGGGACGATATCCGGGTTCTCCTGGATAAAAAAGATATTTCCATTCAAGGTATTGCCGACGCGGACCTGCTGAACCGCACGGCGCCGGAAGGGTTCCGGCCGGAAGAGATGCTGCCAGGAGCCAGATCGGTACTGATAGCCGCCAGGCCTTTGCCTCTATCTGTTTTTCAGACCCCGCCGAATAACGGGCTTTATTCCTTTTATGCCGCTTCCTTTCATACCTACTATCAGGCCATGAACGACGCGATGAATACGGTTTGTCTGGCGCTTGAAGACGCGGGTTATCCGTCCCTGCCGATTCCGGCTTACAGTCCTTTAAAGTTTCATAAAGGTGAATTGCGCGGTCTGGTCAGCCTGAAACACGCGGCCGTGGCCGCCGGCCTGGCTTCTTTCTCTCTTGCGCTGGCCGACGGCCAAAAGCCGGTTTCTGACCGGGATGATGGATCTGTTCACCTTGAGTTTCTTCGGGAATTATGGGATTTCCTGCTTCGCCTGTCTGACCGCCTGCCCCCATTTTCCGGGCAACCGGAAGACCGATGGCCTTACTTCCGCCGCAGCACGCCCAGAGTCTTGACGCGGGAATGAGGTTCAAACAGGCCGGATGAAAGGGCGAGTTTGTACACTTCGTAAGGGGCCTGCCCTCCTTCAGCCGGGTTTTCAAAGATATCGTGAATCAGCAGAAGGCCGCCGGGCATGATGTGCTTTGCCCAGCATTTATAGTCACTGGTGGCGGTTTCGAGGGAGTGGCCGCCGTCGATAAACACCAGCGACAGGGGGGTGGCCCAGGATCCGGCCGCCGTGGCTGAAGCGCAGACGATCGGCACCACCGTGCCGGACAAACCGTTTTTTTCTATGGTTGTCAGGAACAGGGGCAGGGTGTCAACGCGGCCGGCCCTGTAATCATAAAGCGCCGGGTCAAAATACTCCTCGCCGGGCTGCTGCTCTTCCGAGCCGCGGTGATGGTCGATGGAAAAAAGGATGCCGCCGGTTTCACGGCAGGCGCTTCCCAGGCAGACGGCGGACTTGCCGCAGTAGCTGCCGATTTCCAGGCAGGGCCCGGCCGCGGAGGCGGTCAGGGCCATATCATGCAGGTGCCGCGCTTCGGCTTCGTCCAGAAACCCCTTTATATCGTCAAGTATTCGGATATCAAAACTCATGGTTGTTTTTTTATCTGATCATAGTCGGCCACTAAAACTTCCCGGGGCTTGATGCCGTCCGAGGGTCCGACCACGCCCTCGCGCTCCATGGTTTCGACGATCCGGGCCGCGCGGTTGTAACCGATGCGCAGATGCCGCTGGATCATGGAGATGGATGCCTGCCGGGTTCTGGTCACCAGGGCCACCGCTTCATCATAATGTTCGTCATATTCTCCGGCCTCTTCTTCGCCCTCGGGACGGGGCGGCGCTTCGGTGATGCTTTCGTCAAAATCAGGCCGTTTCTGTTTTTTCAGGAAATCAATGACGCGTGTGATCTCGTCTTCGGAGATGTAGGCGCCGTGAATGCGCTGGAGTTTTGAGGTCCCGGGCGCCAGAAAAAGCATGTCGCCGTTGCCCAGCAGGCTCTCGGCGCCGTTGGCGTCCAGGATGGTCCGCGAATCGGTTTTGGATGAGACCTGGAAGGAAATCCGGGTCGGAAAATTGGCTTTGATGATACCGGTGATGACATTGACCGACGGCCGCTGGGTGGCGATGATCAGGTGAATGCCGGCGGCCCGGGCCATCTGTGCCAGGCGCGTCAGGGCGGCTTCGACTTCCCTGGAGGAGATCGCCATCAGGTCCGCGAACTCATCGATAATAATGACGATATAAGGCAGCCTGGTATCGTCGTTGGTTTCACCGGCCTTCAGTTCCTTTTCGATTTTCCGGTTGTACTGGTTGATGTTGCGGACTTTCTTTTCCGACAGCTTTTCGTATCTTTCTTCCATTTCGCGCACGGCCCAGGAAAGGGCGTTGGTGGCTTTTTTCATGTCGGTGACGACCGGTGTTATCAGGTGGGGAATGTTATTATAAAGGGAGAGCTCGATCCGTTTGGGGTCGATCAGCAGCAGCTTGACTTCCTCCGGCGTGGCTTTGTAAAGCAGGCTGCAGATCATGGCGTTCAGGGCCACGCTTTTTCCGGACCCGGTCGATCCGGCTACCAGCAGGTGGGGCATCCTGTCCATTTCCACCGCCACCGGTTCGCCGACGATGTTTTTGCCCAGGCACAGGGTCAGTCGTGACTTCTGTTTCTCGAAGCTTTCGGAAATAATAATTTCCTTGATGCGCACGGTTTCCCGTTCCATGTTGGGGATCTCGATGCCGATCACGGACTTGCCGGGGATGGGCGCCACGATCCGGATGCTCATTGCACGCAGGGCCAGGGCCAGGTCGTCGGCCAGGGTGACTATCTTGTTGATCTTGACGCCGGGCGCGGGTTCATATTCAAACATGGTGATCACCGGGCCGGGAGTTACGGCCGTCACCGCGCCGTTGACACCGAAGTCTTCCAGCTTTTTTTCCAGCAGCCGGGATAACATTTCGAGGCTGTCATGGTCGACCGAGGCGGGTCGCTCATCCGGATCGTCGAGAAGTTTTACGGATGGCAGAGAAAAGGCGCCGTCAGGACTCATGAAAGAGAACTCCTCCTGGCGGGGACGGGGAATTGGTTTGACGGGAGTCACGGACGGGGTGTTGATTTTAAGATCGCCTGGTTTTTTCAGCGTCTTTCTCTGTTGCGCGGCTTCGCGTTTTTCGGCTTTCAGTTTTCGTTCCCGGCGGATGATACGACGCGTCTGGATCGCCTGTACCAGGGATATGATAAGACGCCAGCAGCTTTTTGAAAATCTGACCGGCGAAAACCCGGTGGCCGTGATCAGGCCGACCAGCAGCAACAGAAGAATAATAAAAACACCGCCCCTGCGGCCGGCCAGGCTGGTTAAAATTGCCCGGAAAACATCTCCTGCGGCACTGTGCGCAGGGTAGAGGTTAAACACGGTTTCTTCTGAATAGAAGGATAGCAGGGAGCCGGTGGCGATCATCAGCAGCAGGCCGCCCCAGACGATGCGAATGATCGCCCGGATGCCGGTCCTGGTGATGATCCGCATTCCGGCCAGAAAGAGCAGCAGCGGCACCCACAGGGCGCCGAGGCCGAAGCCGCCCAGCAGAAGGCCGGCGATATGGGCGCCCAGCGGACCGAAAAAATTATAAATTTTCTCGGTATCGGAAGTCGATGCGTTAAGACCGATGGCGGGATCGGCCGGGTTGAACGTCAACAGGCTGACCAGGGTCAGGATGACCAGAAAGAAAAGTACTATGCCGCCTAGTTCTTTACGCATTACAAGCTGATCCCGGTTGTTTCAATCAAATATAGAAGAAGATTAAAGTCAATATTCTGCAATTAAGCAATATTATATCTGATGGAATCGTAAAAAGTCTTACCATCGTCATTCCGGGCTTGACCCGGAATCCAGTATAAAATTGATATTATTCATTTTTTCTGGACCCCGGCTCGGG
>CAYSMV010000121.1:0-8004 GCA_964432245.1 uncultured Desulfobacterales bacterium | reverse complement strand
GGGAAACGGCCGCCGGGCGGCGGACCTCCCCGGAAAAATCCCGGGCGTTCGGTGAACTCTGGGCGGGGTTTCTGCGAGGCGGGTATCCCGAGCTTGTGGCACAACCCGAAAGAGATCAAGGTCTGTGGCATGCCAGTTATGTCCAGACATATCTTGAGCGGGACGTGCGGGCGCTCAGGCAGGTCGGCGACCTGTCCCAGTTTCAGGCTTTTCTGCGGGTCCTGGCGGCCAGAAGCGGACAACTGCTGAATCTGACCGATGCGGCCCGGGATCTGGGCGTTGCCGTCAACACGGCCAAGGCATGGCTGTCCGTGCTGGAGGCGACCTTCCAGGTGATCGTGCTGCGTCCGTATTTTGCCAATGTCGGCAAACGGCTTGTCAAGACGCCGAAGGTCTATTTCTCGGACGTTGGCACCCTTTGCTATCTCACCGGGCTGAAGGATCCTGCCCACGCGGCTTCCGGTCCCATGGGCGGCGCTATTCTTGAAACGGCGGTGCTTTCCGAGATTATCAAAACCCTTGTCCACCGGGGCGTGGAGCCGCTCGTCTATTTCTGGCGAACCATGGCCGGTACGGAAGTGGATATCGTGGTGGATGCAGGCGGAAAACTGGTTCCCATCGAGGTGAAACTGTCGGCCACGCCAAGGCCGGCCATGGCTTCCGCCATCAGGACAGTTCAAAAGGACCTGAAAAACAAAGCCCTGCCGGGATACGTCGTCCATCCGGGGGATGTGAGGTTGCCCCTTGGCCAGGGAGTGACAGCTCTGCCCTTTGCCGACCTGTAAGAAGGATAAGGGACAAAGGGCAGGAACTTGATTTTATTTCATCGTTTTTTTATTTTTTTTCCCGCGGATCGCTTCTGATAATTCTGATGATCAGATTTTCCAGAAGCAGCCGGGCTTCCAGGCCGCTGCTTTTTAATTGCCGGTCGGTTTCCGCCAGGGCCGTCAACGCGGCCAGCAGTTCCCTTGTTGAAAAATTCCCGGCTTTTTTAAAGTTCTGGTAGGTGGGAAAAAGATTGGCCGGGTTCGGCGCGATCATCAGGTCGGATGAGGTCTGTTTTTTCCGGCCTGATTTCCTGTCGCTATCGTCGCCTGACAGCATGGCTTCCTGCCGGTTGATTTCTTCTTTTATTCTATCGTCGTATTTTTCGATGGCCGGCAGCGTGCGCCGTTTAAAGCCGTCAAAGGGCAGGCCGGAACGCCAGGTTTTGTTTTTATCGTTGTCCATGAAATCCCGGATAATCAGCAGTTTTCTGGTCTGGTTAACGATGGCGGCGATTATCTGCAGCGGATACATCGGCTCGACGCCCGCCAGCAGACTTTCCAGCAGAAACAGGGCCTGGGGGATGTTTTTATCAAAAATGGCGCCGGTCAGCTCATAGACCGGGTCTTTTTTGGTCCGTTTCAGAAGTGCTTTGACGTCCCCGGCGGTTATGGCGGTCCGTTCGCCCGTAAAGGCGGCCAGTTTTTCAAGGCTGTTGTGAAAGGTTCGCAGGTCAAAGCCGGTCAGCTCGCGCAGCGCGGCAAAGGCATCCGGGGGCATGGTTTTTCCCCGCGCGCCGAGAACGGCACGCGCGGTTTCCCAAAGCGCTTCTTCCTGCCTGGCTTTATTCGCCCGGGTATCTCTGGCCGGCACGCTGCAGTCGATGATGACGCCATGATCTTTGATCGTTTTATAGAGTTTTCGTCTCTTATCGACATTTTCGGCGGTAATGATGAAATGACTGCCGGGCGCGAATCCTTTTTCAATCGCCGCGGCCAGGGCGGAGACCGCGTCGGTGGCTGTTGCCGCGCGTACATTATGGTCTTTACAGTAGTTGATGATCGCTTCGAGCCATGATGGATCAGCATCCGGCGCGTCGGCGCCGGCCTGCAGGATGCGTCGCCTGTCGTCGGCGGTCAGAGTTTCAAAAGGAATATCCAGCAGCGACAGCAGCTTTAGAAACAAGTCCGAGCCTTTTGCCAGGGCATCCTCCGCCACCGATGTTTTGATGCGTTCAACCAGCCTGGCGGTGTCTTCTTTGGAATAAAAGATGTTGGAATCGATAAAGCCGATTACCCTGGTACCGGAGTCAAGGGAAAAGGTATTGAGGCGCTCGATGGCCTCATAGGCGTTGTCATCGTTTCCATCCAGTTCCTCCAAACCGAATTTCCGCCGGTCTTCGGGAATGATGGCGTTGACCAGGTGGTTATAGACTGATTTGCACAGATATTCTTCCCCGAAGATCAGGTATACGGGTGCGGGAGTAAAATGTTCGCCGATACAGGATTGGAATTCGGTGTAATTTTTTTCGACCATTATCCTTTTTTATGCCTGTCTTGAACGGCCAGGTATATCAGGCAGGCGGCGCCGAAGAGGGCGGCTGCCAGGCCGATCGTCTGCGACGTGGAAAGAAAATCAACCAGCGGCGCGCCTCTCTCGTCGCCCCGGAAAATTTCGACAAATGAACGGAAAAGGCCGTATACCACAAGATAAACAAAGATCAGTCTTCCGGAGCATTTTCCGGTCCGGCTCAGCAGCAGCAGGCAGGCAAAAATCAGAAAATTGCCAAGGGAGCAGTAAAGCTGGGTGGGATGCAGCGGAACGCCGATCGGCCGGGCCAGCGTTTCAGGATGCGTAAAAGCCACCGCCCAGGGGAGGTCACCGGGTTTTCCATAGCAGCATCCGGCGCAGAAGCAGCCGATTCTGCCGATCCCGTGGGCTAGGGGCACGCAGAGGGCAATAATATCCATGGCTTTATCCAGGGGCAATTTTTTAATTTTAACGCAGGCGAAGACGCATACCAGACCGGCCAGAAAACCGCCGTAGAACACCAGTCCGCCGTTCCAGAGTTTGAAGATTTCCAGCGGGTTGTTTCGGAACATGGGAAAATAGAGGAACACGTAAAAGAGGCGGGCGCCGACAATGCCGGCGATCACGCTGTAAAAAACCGTATCCATCGTGTCTTCCGGAGGCAGGCCCCATTTTTTTGACTGGTAAAGGATAAACCACAGGGCGGTCAGCATGCCCAGGGCCACGAAAAAACCGTAGGTATAAATGGTAAATCTGCCTATTTGAATGAGAATCGGGTGCATGGTCAGACGGGTACTTTCTTGAATAGGATGTGAAACATCAGCACGGCCATGCCCACGGAAATGGCGCTGTCAGCCACGTTAAAGGCGGGCCAGTGCAGGGAATTTATATGAAAATCCAGAAAATCAACGACGGTGCCGCTGCGTATCCGGTCTGCGAGATTGCCCAGCGCGCCTCCGAAAATAAGCGCCAGCCCCGTAAGCAGGAAGGAATGTCGTTGAGGAGTTTTGATGTAGAGGTAGAGAATGAATCCCGCGGCCATCAGGGAAACAAGAATGAACATGGCGACGCGAACCTCATGGGCCTGGCCGGCCAGAAACCCGAAGGCACCGCCGGGATTGTGGATCCGTGTAATGTTGAAGAACCCGGGAATTATCTTAATCGTCTCGTAGGTCGATAGATATTTTAAAATAAGAAATTTAGACGCCTGATCCAGCGCCAGCGTTAAACCGGTGACGACAATGATGATCAGGCGTTTTATTTTCGTTGATGGATCCGGAGATAACGGCATTTCTTACCGCCCGCGTCATTTTTTCACATTCCGGCAAGAGCGTCCCGGCACCGTTCGCAGATGGTCGGATGCGTTTTATCCTTGCCGACACTTACATCATGAATCCAGCACCGTTCACATTTTTCACCGGGCGCCCGACCGACGGAGATGAACAGGCCCTGAATTTCCCGGCTTTCAAAAACCGGGGTCATTTCCTGCTTGTCTTTAATGACGACACTGGAGACGATAAACAACTGCCTCAGGTCGTCGGCATATTTTTTCAGAATTTTTCCCGGTTGGTTTTCCGCGCTGATGATGACCCGGGCGTCCAGGGGATGGCCGATAAGTTTCCCGGCCCGCGCCGTCTCCAGGGCCCTGGTCACCTCGCCCCGGATTTTCAACAGCAGTCTCCACTCTTCGGCCAGCTGGCGGTCTTCCCATCTGTCATCGGCTTCCGGCAGCGAGCAGAGGTGAATGCTCTCCGGTTCATCGCTGTCTTTGGGCAGAAACCGCCATATCTCTTCGGCCGTAAAGGGCAGAATCGGCGCCATTAACCGGGCCAGGCTGCTGCTGATGGCATACATTACAGTCTGGGCGCTTCTCCGGCCGGGATCGGCCGCCGGGGACGTGTACAACTTGTCCTTCATGATATCAAGATAAAAAGCGGACAGATCCACGGTGCAGAAATTATAGAGCCGGTGATATACGCCGTGGAATTCATAGTCATCATAGGCCTTCCGGAGCGTTTTGATCAACTGGCCCAGGTTAAACAGCATGAACCTGTCGATTTCGGGCATGTTTTCCGGAGAAACAGCGTCCTGTTGCGGTGAAAAATCACTCAGGTTGCCGAGAAGAAAACGGCAGGTGTTTCTGATTTTTTTATAGGCCTCACTGAGCTGGCTGATGATGTTGTCGGAAATGCGGATATCTTCCCGGTAATCGGCCGCGGCCGCCCAGAGCCTTAAAATTTCCGCGCCGTATTTGTTGATGATTTTATCCGGCGCAATGACGTTGCCGACGGACTTGGACATTTTTTTCCCTTCGCCGTCCACCACGAATCCGTGGGTCAGAACGGATTTGTAAGGGGAAGATCCCCGGCTGGCGACCGCGGTCAGCAGGGAACTGTGAAACCATCCCCGGTGCTGATCGCTGCCTTCCAGATAGAGATCAGCCGGCCAGCCCAGGTTTTCACGCTTTTCAAGAACCGCGGCGTGGCTGACGCCGGAATCGAACCAGACATCCAGGATATCGGTTTCCTTGATCAGCTCTTTTCCGCCGCACTCCGGGCAGACGGCATCGGCGCCGATAAATGTTTCCGCGGGCTCCTTAAACCAGATGTCCGCGCCGTGTTCTTTAAACAGCTCATAAATTTTCTGCTGAATCTTTTCGTTCATGAGAACGGCGCCGCAGTTTTTACAGAAAAAGACGGATATCGGGACTCCCCAGGAACGCTGGCGGGAAATACACCAGTCCGGGCGGTTTTCAATCATGCCGTAGATTCTGTCCCTGCCCCAGGCCGGTATCCAGTTGACTTTCTCGATCTGTTTCAGGGCTTTTTTCCGCAGATCGTTTTTGTCCATGGATATGAACCATTGCGCCGTGGCCCGGAAGATGACCGGTTTTTTGCATCGCCAGCAGTGAGGGTAGGAGTGGGTGAAGGCCTCCTGTTTGAGCAGCATCTTTTTTTCGTTCAGCCGGTTCACGATGACGCTGTTGGCGTCAAAGACGAACTGGCCCGCGAACAGCTCTACGTCCGGCATAAAGCGGCCGTTGTCGTCGACCGGGGAATAAACGTCAAGACCGTAGGCCAGCGCCGCTTCATAGTCTTCGGCGCCGTGGCCGGGGGCGGTATGCACACAGCCGGTGCCGGCCTCCAGGGTAACGTAAAGGCTGTTAATGGCTAATGATTCCCGGTCGTAGAGGGGGTGGGAGAAACGCTTTCTTTCAAGCAGGGCTCCCGGGAATGATTTCAGCACGCGATAGCCGGAGATGCCGAATGCGGCCATGCACCGGCCGACCAGTTCCGAGGCCAGAATCAGCACGCCGTGAGCCGGGGTTTCCACCGCCGCGTATTCGAATTCGGGATGCAGGGCGACGGCAAGGTTGGCCGGCAGGGTCCAGGGGGTAGTCGTCCAGATGACGATGGCCGTTGATTTTCCCGCCAGTTCGGGAATCAGCGGGGACAGGTCGTCTCTGGCCGGAAATTTAACATAGATGGAGGGCGAAGGCGCGTCGGCGTATTCGATTTCGGCCTCGGCCAGCGCGGTCCGGCAGCTGCAGCACCAGTGGATCGGCTTTTTGCTCCTGCTCAGGCCCTGGTTGATGGCGAACCGGCAGCATTCTTTTGCGATAACGGCTTCATATTCATTGTTCATCGTCAGATAGGGGTTGTCCCACTCGCCCATAACGCCGAGTCGCTTGAACTCCTCCCGCTGAATGTCAACATGCTTTCGGGCGTACTGGCGGCAGATGTCTCTTTTTTCGACCTGCGACAGGCTGTTTTTCTTCCCGCCGAGTTCTTTATCGACATTGTGCTCAATGGGCAGGCCGTGACAGTCCCAGCCCGGCACGTACTCCGCGTTGTACCCCGTCATCCGCCGGCTGCGAACAATAAAATCCTTTAATATCTTGTTTAAGGCGTGTCCGATATGAATTCTGCCGTTGGCGTAAGGCGGACCGTCGTGCAATATGAATTTGGGCCTGTTCCGAGAAGCGGCCCGGATTTTTTCATATAAACCGTCTGCTTCCCATTGTTTTAACTGCTCCGGTTCACGCTGGACCAGGGAAGCCTTCATCGGAAACGGCGTCGACGGCAGGTTCAGCGTTTTCTTGTAATCCATGATGTCCTCCGGCAAATAGTACAAACAGGCTCTATGTAAAGCAGAAAGCCCATAAGTGTCAAGCAAATATGCGGACTCAAATGGATTTCAGCCGTTCTGAAAGAATTTCTTTCAATCGTTTGGGATTGGCCTTGCCCCGGGAGGCTTTCATGGCTATGCCCATGAGAAACCCGATCACCTTGGCGTTTCCATTCTTGAAATCCGCCACGTCTTGGGGGTGGTCCGCCAGGATGGCGTCCACCAAACTTTCCAGCCCGGCGGTATCGGATACCTGGGCCAGGCCGCCGGCCGAAACCAGTTCCTCGGGAGATCCATCCACGTCCAGCATCCGGACCATTACTTCCCTGGCCGAGCCGGCGTTGACCAGTTCCCGGTCCAGCATCAGCAGCAGCTTGCCGAGGCGTTCCGGGCTGAGGCGTGTTTCGTCCAGGGACTGGTTCCGCTCTCGCAGGGCCGGCAGCAGGTGGCCGATGATCCATATCGCCGCCTGGCGCGGCGCCACATTTTGTTTTACCACGGCTTCAAAGAATTCCGCCACGTCCCGTTCCTGGCTTATGGCGGCCGCTTCATTAACAGCCAGTTTATAATCGGCCGTGAACCGTTCGGCTTTTCCGGCCGGCATTTCCGGTAACCGTTTACGGATGTTTTTCAGCCAGGCTTCGTCCATTCGAATCGCCGGTACCGACGGATCGGGCACGCAGGGGCCCGCGAACTTTTCCCGCATGGCCGTGGTGACCCGTTTTTCCGGATCCCACAGGCGGGTATGCAGGGTCACGCGTTCGCCCCTTTCAAGGCTTTCGGTCTGCCGGATGATTTCATAGGCAATGGCGTCGCCGACGTTGTGGATGGAGTTCATGTTTTTGACCTCCACCTTGGTGTTCATCTCTTCCGTGCCGGCCGGCCGGAGGGAGATATTGGCGTCCGCCCGCATGGTGCCGCGCTCCATGCTGCATTCCGTGCAGCCGGTGTAACGGAGTTGCGTCCGCAGTGTTTTCAAGAATTCCATGGCTTCATAAGGCGTGCGCATGTCCGGCTCGGTGACGATTTCGATCAGCGGCACGCCGGCCCGGTTGAAATCCACCAGGCTGACGGCATTGGACCCCTCGGTGGCGTGGACCAGTTTGGCCACGTCCTCTTCCATGTGAACGTGATGGATGCGCAGCCGCCGGGTGGCGCCGTTTTCACCCGTAATATCGATCCAGCCGTTGCGGGACAGAGGCCGGTGATGCTGAGAAAGCTGAAATCCCTTGGGTAAATCCGGATAATAATAGACTTTCTGATCAAAGGCGCTGGTTGCGGCGATGTCGCAGTTGAGCGCCAGACAGGCCAGGGTGGCCTTTTCAACCGCCTCAACGCTCAGCCTGGGCAAGGCGCCGGGCAGCCAGAGGCAGACCGGGCAGGTGTTGCGGTTAGGCGGGTCGCCGATCCGGTTGGGACAGTCGCAGAAGAGCTTGGTGGCGGTGTTCAGCTGAACATGGATTTCAAGGCCGATGACCGCTTCGTATTTTTTTTTGTCCGGATTCATGCGGAAAAATCTTTCTGAATGTGATTGACAATTTTCCGGCCGACGGACAGGACCAGGGCGTCGGCCAGACCGGG
>CAYSMV010000120.1:0-2358 GCA_964432245.1 uncultured Desulfobacterales bacterium | reverse complement strand
CCAAGGGTTCGGCTGTTCGCCGATTAAAGTGGTACGCGAGCTGGGTTTAAAACGTCGTGAGACAGTTTGGTCCCTATCTTTCGCGGGCGCAGGATATTTGAGAGGAGCTGTCCCTAGTACGAGAGGACCGGGATGGACAAACCAATGGTGGTCCAGTTGTCGCGCCAGCGGCATAGCTGGGTAGCTAAGTTTGGAATGGATAACCGCTGAAAGCATCTAAGCGGGAAGCCAGCCTCAAGAGAAGATATCCCTTCCGATGGAAACATCGGAACTGAAGACCCCTTGGAGATTACAAGGTTGATAGGCCGGGTGTGTAAGTGCAGCAATGCATTCAGCTTACCGGTACTAATTGGTCGTGCGGCTTAGCCACAAATTTTTTTCAGAAAACATTGATGAACGTTTAACTGTGTTTACGTTCTATCCGTTATATAGATTTTTTCGGTGGCCATGGCAAAGAGGAGACACCCGTTCCCATCCCGAACACGGAAGTTAAGCTCTTTAGCGCCGATGGTACTGCGTGGGAGACTGCGCGGGAGAGTAGGTCGCTGCCGAAAAATTTTTCAAAAACCCGGGATCAGATGAGAGCATCATTTGATCCCGGGTTTTTTTATGGCCGCATGTCTAAAAGGTTGACTTTTCTTTTTATGCATATTATGGGAAAAATTTGTGTTTGTTTTGAAGGGTTCTGGTCAAAACTGAGATTCGAGGAAGTAAACGGACAGGAGCCGGAAAGTCAAGGACGCAATTCTCCCATACACCCCTTTGATTTTTCCCCCTGGCCTTTTGACCACGCGGGGCGTCCATCCATAGGGCCCTCGATTCTTTGAATCCTTTTTCCGCTCTGATGTTGAGAAGAACAACTCAAGTGTTGATAGCGCTTAATTGTTGAAAGGAGAATGTTTATGAAAGACGTTGTTGTTGTATCCGCATGCAGGACCGCGGTAGGAAGTTTCGGCGGAACATTGCGGGATATCCCCGCGGCCCGGATCGCGAGCGTGGCCATGAAAGAAGCGGTCGCACGGGCCGGTATCGAGGTCGGCCTGATCGATGATGTCCGTTTCGGATGCTGCCTGGACCCGGCTGATTCCATGAATGTTGCCCGCGTGGGCGCGCTGATGGCTGGTATCCCCGAGACCATCACGGCCGTTACCGTCAACCGGGTCTGTATTTCCGGCATGGAAGCCACGATAAGCGGCATGGCCATGATTCAGGCCGGGATGGCGGACGTGATTCTGGCCGGTGGCGTGGAACACATGTCCGGCGTGCCGTATATCGTTCCAGACGCCCGCTGGGGATGCCGGCTTCAGGATAAAATTTTTGTCGACGCCCTGATACACGGCCTGCATTGCGGTTCTCATCTTATTCCTCATCCGGAAGACGGCCCTGTTAAGGAGGGTGAGATTATTGATTCCCTGCGGGGCAAACCTTACATTATGGGCCATACGGCGGAGATGCTGGCCGTTTATAAGAATATCAGCCGGGAGGAGATGGATGAAATCGCCGTTCGCAGCCACAACAATGTGGAGCGGGCGACCAATGAAGGCGACTTCGCGGACGAGATCGTGCCGGTCGAGGTGCCTCAGAAAAAAGGCAAGCCGCCGATTGCTTTTGCCAGAGATGAACATTTCCGTCCCGGCGCCACCATTGACCAGCTGGCCAAACTGCCGCCGGCCTTTATTCCCAGGATCGGCAAGGTCACGGCCGGCAACTCATCCGGCTTGAATGACGGCGCGGCCGCCATGGTGATCATGTCCGCGGACAAGGCCCGGGAGCTTGGCCTGAAACCGATCGCGAAAATAAAAGCCGTTGGCCGCGGGGCCTGCCACCCCTCGATCATGGGCTTCAGCCCGGTGCCGGCGGTTAAGAACCTGCTGGACAAAAATCCCGGGCTGAACCTGGCTTCCTTTGAACTGATCGAATTGAACGAAGCCTTCGCGTCCCAGTATCTGGCGTGCGAAAAAGAGCTGGGGCTGAACCGGGAGATAACCAATGTCAACGGGTCCGGTATCGGCATCGGTCACCCGGTGGGATGCACCGGCGCCAGGATCATGGTGTCCCTGATGTATGCCATGAAAAAACGCGGCAGGACGCTTGGGCTGGCCACCCTCTGCGGCGGCGGCGGAGTATCCATGGCCACTGTTCTGGAAATGCTGTAAGCCTGCCCTTCAATCTCTTTACGGGTTTTTATAAAAGGCAAGACGCTCAAAATCTCTGGATTTTGAGCGTCTTGTTTATTGAAGGCGGCGTTCCAGGGCGCGTTGAAGCACAACGGGAATAAGTTAGTTTCCATCCATAAATGGCCTTTTTCCGCAATCTCTGCGTCAAACTGCGGGCTTGCTTGTGCGGCGTACGTCCAGT